>NZ_JBSFIA010000005.1:0-258766 GCF_053597355.1 Streptomyces sp. NPDC001443 | reverse complement strand
CGGGTGTGCTGGCGGTGGCCGCGCAGGGTCCCGTGCTCGATGCCTTCTTCCTGGCCGATCAGGCTCACGGGGTGGCTCCTTTCGGTGTGGTGGGGCACCCGGTCCGGGCCGACGGGGCGGGCGATAGGTTCCGGGGTATGGCAGGCAGGACGCACTCCGTGACCAATCAGCCCCCGCCCCTGACCGGGTACGACGTCTATTCGGCCGACCGGGCACTGGTCGAGGCGGTCGAGCGGCATGTCGACCCGGCGGTACTCGACGAGGCGCGCGACGAACTCGCGGCGCTGGGCCGGTCCGCCGGGTCGGCCCAGGTGCAGGAGTGGGGGGTGCAGGCCGACACGAACCCGCCGCGGCTGCGCACCCACGACCGCTACGGCAACCGGATCGACGAGGTCGACTTCCACCCGGCCTGGCACCGGCTGCTCGGCAAGGGCGTCGGGGCGGGCCTCACCGGCGCCTGGACGCGGCCGGGCGGACAGGTGCGGCGGGCCGCCGGATTCCTGGTGTGGACCCAGGTCGACGCCGGGACCTGCTGCCCGCTGTCGATGACGCACGCGGCCGTCCCGGCCCTGCGCCACGACCCGGCGCTCGCCGCCGAGTGGGAGCCGCGGCTGACGTCCACGCTGTACGACCGGACACTGCGGCCCGCCGATCAGAAGGCGGGGGCGCTGTTCGGGATGGGCATGACCGAGAAGCAGGGCGGCAGTGACGTACGGGCCAACACGACGGCCGCGGTGCCGCTCGCCGAGGCCGGCACCTATGCGCTGACCGGGCACAAGTGGTTCTGCTCGGCGCCGATGTCGGACGGGTTCCTGGTCCTGGCGCAGGCCCCCGAGGGCCTGACCTGCTTTCTGGTGCCGCGGGTGCTGGCGGACGGCACCCGCAACGTGTTCCTGCTCCAACGGCTGAAGGACAAACTGGGCAACCGGTCGAACGCCTCGTCCGAGGTCGAGTTCGACGGGACCTGGGCGCGCCGGGTGGGTGCGGAGGGGCAGGGGGTGCGCACCATCATCGAGATGGTCGCGGCCACCCGGCTGGACTGTGTGCTGGGTTCGGCGGGGCTGATGCGGCAGGCCGTGGCACAGGCGGTGCACCACTGCACCTACCGGGAGGCGTTCGGCGGGCGGCTTCTGGACAAACCGCTGATGCGCAATGTTCTGGCCGATCTCGCGCTGGAGTCGGAGGCGGCGACCACGCTGGCGCTGCGCCTGGCGGCCGCCTGCGACGACGGGGGCGAGCAGGAGCGGGCACTGTTGCGGATCGCGGTGCCTGCGGCGAAGTTCTGGGTGACCAAGCGGTGCGCGCCGGTGGCGGTGGAGGCCGCAGAGTGCCTGGGCGGCAACGGTTACGTCGAGGAGTCGGGCCTGCCCCGGCTGGTGCGCGAGTCGCCGCTGAACTCGGTCTGGGAGGGCGCGGGCAACGTCCAGGCGCTGGACGTGCTGCGGGCACTGCGCCGGGAGCCGCAGGCGCTGCACGCCTACCTCCAGGAGGTCGGACGGGCGCGGGGCGCCGATCACCGGCTGGACCGGGCGATCAAGGACCTGCTGACCGAGCTCGCCGATCTGGAGGGCATCGAGGGCCGGGCCAGGCGGCTCGCCGAACGGCTGGCGCTGGTGCTCCAGGGGGCGCTGCTCGTGCAGTACGCGCCGGCCGAGGTCGCGGACCTGTTCTGTGCCTCGCGGCTGGGTGGCGACTGGGGCGCGGCCTTCGGGACCCTGCCGGCCACCCTGAACCTGGCGGCGGTGGTGGAACGCGCGCGACCGGTCGACTGACCTGCGGGTTCGGCATCGTATGACCGCGGGGGT
Organism: Streptomyces sp. NPDC001443; assembly: GCF_053597355.1. Taxonomy (NCBI): domain Bacteria; kingdom Bacillati; phylum Actinomycetota; class Actinomycetes; order Kitasatosporales; family Streptomycetaceae; genus Streptomyces; species Streptomyces sp. NPDC001443. The sequence goes on along the minus strand of NZ_JBSFIA010000005.1, from coordinate 256,961 downwards.
GGTGCTGCGCCGACACGGCACCACCCCCGCGAGGTTGGCCCTGCGAGGCCAGGAACGCCGCTCGGGACGGCGTGCGTCAAGTTTCGAACAAAGCATTGAGGTGCACCAGGGTTGCAGGGGGTTGCAACTTGCGGGCCCGGGTGTCCGGAGTCAGCCCCTCCGGCGCCGTCGGGGGGCATGATGTGACGCACCGCCCGAACCGGCGGAACAGGACCGGAAACCGTCGGCCGCAGGGCTTGACTTTTCCGGTTGTCGTAGGAGTTTCCCGGGGGGCCCAGTGGCGTACTCGCCGAAGAACATGACGCAACTCGCCTCCGTCGACGCACCGCGTGCCGCGCGGATGCTCAGCGACATCCGCGACGCCACCCTCGCCGGGAAGCGCGCGCCGATCGCTCCCCGTCCGGTGATCGAGCAGTCCTGGCGGCGCATGGTGCGCAGCGGGGTCGACCCCGAGCGCGACTTCAGATCGGGGCTGCTCGCCGCCGACGAGGTGCGGCGGCGGCGCGAGGAGTCCCCGCTGCGGCACGTCCTGCCGGTGCTGCGCGAGGGGCTGCTGCAGTTCGCGGACGTCACCCGGCACATCATGGTGGTCGCCGACGCGGACGGCCGGGTGCTGTGGCGCGAGGGCTGCTCGCCGGTGCTGCGCAAGGCCGACGAACTCGGGTTCGAGGTCGGCGCGGACTGGCGCGAGGACGTGGTCGGCACCAACGGGGTGGGCACCCCGGCGGTGGTACGCCGTCCCGTGCAGGTGTTCGCCGGCGAGCACTTCGTCCGCAGTCAGACGAGCTGGACCTGCACGGGGGCGCCGATCTCCGATCCGCGGGACGGCCGGCTGCTCGGGGTGGTGGACCTCAGCGGCCCGCTGGAGACGATGCATCCGGCCACGCTCTCCTGGGTCGACACGGTGGCCAAGCTCGCCGAGTCCCGGCTGCGCGAACTGCACCGGAACTCGCTGGAGCAGCTGCGCGCTGTGGCGGCGCCGGTGCTGGCGCGGCTCGGCGACCGGGCGGTGGTGGTGGACCGGGACGGCTGGACCGCGGCCGTGACGGGGATGCCGTACACGAACCGGATCGCCCTGCCCAAGTCGCTGGCGGCAGGCCGCCGGTGGCTGCCGGCGCTCGGTCCGAGCGCGGTGGAACCGCTGGCCGGCGGCTGGCTGGTGCGGCCGGCCGCGGAGCCGGGGCCGCGGACGGCCACCCGGATCGTGCTGGATCTGGGGCAGCCGCGCGGCTGGTCGGTGACGGTGTCCGGCAGCGCGGGCTCCTGGACCCACGAACTGAGTCCCCGTCATGCCGAGTTGCTCTATCTGCTGGCCGTCAACCGCTCGGGGCGCAGCGCGGCGGGCCTGGCCGCCGACGTGTTCGGCGACCCGGCCCGCACGGTGACCGTCCGGGCCGAGATGTCACGGGTACGGAGGTACTTCGGGGGGTTTCTGGAGCATCGGCCGTATCGTTTCTGTGAGGACGCGTCCGTGGAGGTCCTGCTGCCCGGCGACCCCCGTGACCTGCTGCCGCACTCCACCGCCCCGGCGGTGACGAAGGCCCGGGAGTCGGCCGCCCTGGCCTGACCCTCCCGGCGGGTGCGCCCCGGCGTGCGGTTGCGCGTCGACCAGCCATACCGCATATGCCGCATCCGCAGGTGTCTTCCGCATATTTGCGAGGTCTTCGTCCCCGGCAGTGTCCGGCTGTCGTAGCATCCCTTGCACGGGCCACCCCATCTGCTCCTCGGTCAACGTACTGATCGACAGGCGCAGTTGGTCCGCCTCGGGAGGTCTGATGAAGCAACGTGGCAGGCACCGCCGACGCAGGCGAGGGCGGGCGCTGCGCGCGTTCCTGTCCGGAGCGGCCCTCGCGCTCACCGCCGCGGCCACCATGATCAGCGCATCGCAGGCCACGGTCGCCGACGACCCCGGGGCGCTCAAGCCGCTCACCTCGACCGCCGAGACGGCCCGGCTGCGGCTGACGGAGAACCTGGTGCCGGCCGGCGACCTGAGCCGGCTGGTCGGCGGGATGGGACGGCCGGTCGGCGTCACCGACGTCCTCGCCGGGGCCGACCACACCCTGCGCGGCGCGGCCGACTGCACGTCGGACGAGAAGCAGGCGCTGCCCGTCGCGCCGGCGGCCACCCGCGCGTACTGCTGGAACGCGGCGGACACCGACGGCTGGCGGGCCGGAGCGGTCACCACCTCCGGGGACGCCGACGGCGACGGCCGCTGGGGCGCGCACCGCGTGATCCTCTCCGGCTGGACGGGCCCCGGTGGCGCGGTCGGCGAGCGGGGGCTGGCCCGGGTCGCCTTCGTGGACGCCGACGACCTGGACCACCTCAGCTACACCTGGGTCCTCCTCGCCGTGCCGGTCGACGGCGGCCGGGACTACCGGGGGCTCGCCTCCCATGTCTCCGGCATGGTCTGGTACGAGGACAAGCTGCTGGTCACCGCAGACGACGGCGACCGGGCCGCGCTGTACGTCTACGACATGAACCGCGTCCAGCGCGCCACGGTCGAGGCGGAGGCGGTCGGCCGGGTGCCGGGCGGCTGGTCGGCGCACGGCTGCCGGTACGTACTGCCGGCCGTCGGCTCCTACCGGCTCGGCGGCGCCGACGGCACCCCGCGCCCCGCCGCCGTCTCGCTGGACCGCAGCACGGTGCCGGACAGCCTGGTGGCCGACGAGTGGACCTCCGGCGACGGCCCGGGACAGGCCCGCCTGTGGCGCTACTCCTTCAGCACGGCACCCGGGCGCTCCGGGCTGCTCGCCACCGATGCCACGGGCCGCGCACCCGCGACCGAGGCCTACCGGACGAAGGTCTCCGAGGTCCGGGGCGTGCTGTCCCTCGGCGCGCACTGGTACCTCAGCCGCGCGGCCGACGACGGCGGCGGACCCGGCGGCCTGTGGCGGCAGGACACCGACGGCGCGCGGGCCACCCGGTGCGGGGCCGAGGGCGGACGCACCTGCTGGAGCCCGCGGACGGAGTCGCTGTCCTACTGGCAGGAGACCGGCGAGGTCTGGTCCCAGTCCGCCCGGATGCTGTTCGCACTGCCTCTGACCTCGATCGACAGATCATTGGACTAGATGATTCCCTGTCCGGTATGACGAACATTCCCGTGACCACCTGGTCCCTGGAGCAGACCGCGCCGACCGACGTCCTGCCGGCCTCCGCGCCCGAGGGCGACGTGCGGATCGTGCGCGCGGAGGTTCCCTCGCCGGAGTTCAGCCGCTTCCTGTACGCGTCGGTGGGCGGGGACATCCGCTGGACCGACCGGCTCGGCTGGCCGTACGCGCGCTGGCGCGAGCACCTGGACCGGCCGGGCGTGGAGACCTGGGTCGCCTACGACCACGGCACCCCGGCCGGTTACGTGGAGCTGGAGCCGCAGGACGACGGGGCCGTGGAGATCGTCTACTTCGGGCTGATCGAGGCCTTCCGCGGGCGCCGGATCGGCGGGCACCTGCTGGCGTACGGCGCCGCCCGCGCCTGGGACCTCGCCGAGCGCTGGCCGGGGCTGCCGGAGACCAAGCGGGTCTGGCTGCACACGTGCAGCCTGGACGGCGAGCACGCCATGGACAACTACCAGCGCCGGGGCTTCAGGCTGTTCGACACCAAGGTCGAGGAGCAGCCCGAGGTGACCTCGCCGGGCCCCTGGCCGGGCGCCTATCCCGTCTGACCTGCGCTGACAAGACAGCGCGCACACCATGTGATCGACAACACCCTGGTCTCACGATGCGGGACCAGGGTGTCCGCATGACGGACGAAGCTGGACTGGTTCCAGAACGCCGTGACACGCTTCCGTCATGTCTGGAACTGGAATTGCCTTGGTGAGTCGGCGGCACGTCGACCTCGGCCGCATGTCCAGCGCCATCTGTCCGGCGGGCTGACGAGCCGTAGCGCCGCAGTTTTCCCCTTTGGTCTTTCCCTGCGCAGAGCCGCGCACAGAACGCTTCCGTGCGCCCGTACGCACTGGTCAGAGCCGCTTTCCGCCTGTCTTGAAGGACGTAGAACCATGGCCGCCACCCCGCAGAACCCTGCTGCCGCCGCGCCCCGCCGCAAGGTGAGCCGTCACCGCGGCGAGGGTCAGTGGGCCGCGGGGCACTTCACCCCGCTCAACGGCAACGAGCAGTTCAAGAAGGACGACGACGGTCTCAATGTGCGGACACGCATTGAGACGATCTACTCCAAGCGCGGGTTCGACTCGATCGACCCCAACGACCTGCGCGGCCGGATGCGTTGGTGGGGGCTGTACACCCAGCGCAAGCCCGGGATCGACGGCGGCAAGACCGCGGTCCTGGCGCCGGAGGAGCTGGACGACTCGTACTTCATGCTGCGCGTCCGCGTCGACGGCGGGGCGCTGACCACCCGGCAGCTGCGGGTCGTCGGCGAGATCTCGCAGGAGTTCGCCCGCGGTACCGCCGACATCACCGACCGGCAGAACATCCAGTACCACTGGATCCGGATCGAGGACGTGCCGACGATCTGGGAGCGGCTGGAGGCCGTCGGCCTGTCGACGGTCACCGCCTGCGGCGACACCCCGCGCGTGATGATCGGCTCGCCCGTCGCCGGCATCGCCGAGGACGAGATCATCGACGCCACCCCGGCGCTGGAGGAGATGAAGCGCCGGGTGCTGAACAACCCGGCGTACTCGAACCTCCCCCGCAAGTTCAAGACGGCCATCTCGGGTTCGCCGGTGCTGGACGTGGTGCACGAGATCAACGACGTGGCGTTCGTCGGCGTGCGCCACCCCGAGCACGGCCCCGGCTTCGACGTGTGGGTCGGCGGCGGCCTGTCCACCAACCCCAAGCTCGGTGTGCGGCTCGGCGCGTGGGTGCCGATCGACGAGGTGCCCGACGTCTACGAGGGCGTCATCTCCATCTTCCGTGACTACGGCTACCGCCGGCTGCGCAACCGCGCCCGCCTGAAGTTCCTCGTCGCCGACTGGGGCGCGGAGAAGTTCCGTCAGGTCCTCGAGGACGAGTACCTCGGCGGGCGCAAGCTGGTCGACGGACCCGCCCCCGAGCAGCCGGTGCAGCGGTGGCGCGACCACATCGGCGTGCACCGCCAGCGGGACGGCCTGTTCTACGTCGGCTTCGCCCCGCGCGTGGGCCGCGTCGACGGCGCCACCCTGACGAAGATCGCCGATCTCGCGGAAGCGCACGGCTCGGGCCGGGTGCGCACCACCGTCGAGCAGAAGATGATCGTCCTCGACGTGCCCGAGGACCAGGTCGACTCGCTCGTCGAGGGCCTTCAGGCGCTGGACCTGACGGCCCGGCCGTCCTCCTTCCGGCGCGGCACGATGGCCTGCACCGGCATCGAGTTCTGCAAGCTCGCCATCGTCGAGACGAAGCAGCGCGGCTCCCAGCTGATCGACGAACTGGAGCGCCGCCTGCCGGAGTTCGACGAGCCGCTCACCATCAACCTGAACGGCTGCCCGAACGCCTGCGCCCGTATCCAGGTGGCGGACATCGGTCTCAAGGGCCAGCTCGTCGTCGACCACAACGGCGAGCAGGTCGAGGGCTACCAGGTGCACCTCGGCGGCGCGCTCGGCCTGGAGGCCGGGTTCGGCCGCAAGGTGCGCGGCCTGAAGGTCACCTCGGAGGAGCTGCCCGACTACATCGAGCGGGTGCTGAAGCGGTTCCAGGACGAGCGCGCGGACGGCGAGCGGTTCGCCGCCTGGGCCGCGCGCGCCTCGGAGGAGGCCCTCTCATGAGCGAGCGGGCCGCCCCCTTCTACTGCCCCTACTGCGGCGACGAGGACCTGCGTCCGAACGAGGCCGGTCACGGCGCCTGGGAATGCGCGGCGTGCAACCGCGCATTCCAGCTGAAGTTCCTCGGGCTGCTGACCCGGGGCCTTCACAACTCCAACGCCGGAGGGGACGACGAGACATGACGACCACTCAGCAAGAGCGTACGGCGGACGACCTCAGGGCCCTCGCCGAGCAGGCGGGCCGCGACCTGGAGGACGCCTCCGCGCTGGAGATCCTCCGGTGGGCGGCGGACACCTTCGGCGAGCGGTTCTGTGTCACCTCCTCCATGGAGGACGCGGTGGTCGCGCACCTCGCGTCCCGGGTCAGGAAGGGCGTCGACGTCGTCTTCCTCGACACCGGCTACCACTTCCCGGAGACCATCGGCACCCGCGACGCGGTCGAGGCCGTGATGGACGTCGAGGTCATCACCCTGACCCCGCGTCAGACGGTCGCCGAGCAGGACGCGCAGTACGGGCCGAAGCTGCACGACCGCGACCCCGACCTGTGCTGCAAGCTCCGCAAAGTGCAGCCGCTGGAAGAGGGATTGACGGGTTATCAGGCCTGGGCGACCGGCCTGCGCCGCGACGAGTCCCCGACCCGGGCGAACACCCCGGTCGTCGGCTGGGACGAGAAGCGGCAGAAGGTCAAGATCTCCCCCATCGCCCGCTGGACCCAGGACGACGTCGACGCCTACGTCGCCGAACACGGCGTACTGACCAACCCGTTGCTGATGGACGGTTACGCCTCCGTCGGCTGCGCCCCCTGCACCCGTCGCGTCCTGGAGGGCGAGGACGCGCGCGCCGGCCGCTGGGCCGGACGCGGCAAGACCGAGTGCGGGCTGCACGGCTGACCATGACACAGATTCAGGAGACACACGTGACGACCGGAGCCACCGTCTGGCTCACGGGTCTGCCGAGCGCCGGCAAGACCACCATCGCGTACGAACTGGCAGGCCTGCTGCGGGCGGATGGCCACCTCGTCGAGGTGCTCGACGGCGACGAGATCCGCGAGTTCGTCTCGGCGGGCCTCGGCTTCAGCCGCGAGGACCGGCACACCAACGTGCAGCGCATCGGCTACCTCGCCGAACTGCTCGCCCGCAACGGCGTCAAGGCGCTGGTCCCGGTGATCGCGCCGTACGCGGACAGCCGGGACGCGGTGCGGGGGCGTCACCAGCAGAGCGGGGCGGCGTACCTGGAGGTGCATGTCGCGACCCCGGTCGAGGTGTGCTCGGTCCGCGACGTGAAGGGGCTGTACGCCAAGCAGGCGGCCGGCGAACTCTCCGGGCTGACCGGCGTCGACGACCCGTACGAGGCGCCCGAGGCGCCCGATCTTCGTATCGAGTCCCAGCACCAGACCGTGCAGGAGTCCGCGGCCTCGGTGTACGCCCTGCTCAACGAGAGGGGACTGGCATGACGACCGCTGCCGAGCTCAAGGAGGGCACCGCGGGCCCGTACGCCCTCAGCCACCTGGACGCGCTGGAGTCCGAGGCGGTGCACATCTTCCGCGAGGTGGCGGGCGAGTTCGAACGGCCGGTGATCCTCTTCTCCGGCGGCAAGGACTCCATCGTCATGCTGCACCTGGCGCTGAAGGCGTTCGCCCCCGCCGCGGTGCCGTTCTCCCTGCTGCACGTCGACACCGGCCACAACTTCCCCGAGGTGCTGGAGTACCGCGACCGCGCGGTGGCCCGGCACGGGCTGCGGCTGCACGTGGCCTCGGTGCAGGACTACATCGACCGCGGCGTGCTCAAGGAGCGCCCCGACGGCGTCCGCAACCCCCTGCAGACCCTCCCGCTCACCGAGAAGATCCAGAGCGAGCGGTTCGACGCGGTCTTCGGCGGCGGCCGCCGCGACGAGGAGAAGGCCCGCGCCAAGGAGCGCGTGTTCTCCCTGCGCGACGAGTTCTCCCAGTGGGACCCCCGCCGCCAGCGCCCCGAGCTCTGGAACCTCTACAACGGCCGCCACGCACCCGGCGAGCACGTCCGCGTGTTCCCGCTGTCCAACTGGACCGAGCTGGACGTGTGGCAGTACATCGCCCGGGAGGGCATCGAGCTCCCGCAGATCTACTTCGCGCACGAGCGCGAGGTGTTCAGCCGCAGCGGGATGTGGCTGACCGCCGGCGAGTGGGGCGGCCCGAAGGACGGCGAGACCGTGCAGAAGCGCCAGGTGCGCTACCGCACCGTGGGTGACATGTCCTGCACCGGCGCGGTCGACTCCGACGCCGTCACGCTGGAGCAGGTCATCACCGAGATCGCCGCGTCCCGGCTCACCGAGCGCGGCGCCACCCGCGCCGACGACAAGCTCTCCGAGGCCGCGATGGAAGACCGCAAGCGCGAGGGGTACTTCTAGACATGAGCACCACCACGACCGAGGAGCTCTCGGCCACCACCCTGCTGCGGTTCGCCACCGCCGGCTCCGTCGACGACGGCAAGTCCACCCTCGTCGGCCGGCTCCTGCACGACTCCAAGTCGGTCCTCACCGACCAGCTGGAGGCCGTGGAGCGCGCCTCGGCGAGCCGCGGCCAGGAGGGCCCGGACCTCGCGCTGCTCACCGACGGTCTGCGCGCCGAACGCGAGCAGGGCATCACGATCGACGTGGCCTACCGCTACTTCGCCACGCCCCGGCGCCGCTTCATCCTCGCCGACACCCCCGGCCATGTGCAGTACACCCGCAACATGGTCACCGGCGCCTCCACCGCCGAGCTGACCGTCATCCTCGTCGACGCCCGCAACGGCGTCGTCGAGCAGACCCGCCGGCACGCCGCGATCGCCGCCCTGCTGCGGGTCCCGCACGCGGTCCTCGCGGTGAACAAGATGGACCTCGTCGGCTACGAGGAGTCCGTGTTCGCCGCGATAGCCGAGGAGTTCACGGCGTACGCGACCGAGCTGGGCGTCCCCGAGGTCACCGCGATCCCGATCTCGGCGCTCGCCGGGGACAACGTGGTCGAGCCGTCCGCGAACATGGACTGGTACGGCGGCCCGACGGTGCTGGAGCACCTGGAGTCGGTGCCGGTCAGCCACGATCTGGCGCACTGCCACGCGCGGCTGCCCGTGCAGTACGTGATCCGGCCGCAGACCGCCGAACACCCCGACTACCGGGGATACGCGGGCCAGATCGCGGCCGGTTCGTTCCGCGTCGGCGAGTCGGTGACGGTGCTGCCGTCCGGCCGGGCGACCACGATCTCCGGCATCGACCTGCTCGGCAGGCCGGTGGACGTGGCCTGGACGACGCAGTCGGTGACCCTCCTGCTGGCGGACGACATCGACATCTCGCGCGGCGACCTGATCGTGCCGAGCAAGGACGCGCCGCCCACCACGCAGGACGTCGAGGCGACCGTCTGCCACGTGGCCGACCAGCCGCTGACCGTCGGGCACCGGGTCCTGCTCAAGCACGGCACCCGCACGGTCAAGGCGATCGTGAAGGACATTCCGTCCCGGCTCACGCTCGACGACCTGTCCCTGCACCCGCACCCGGGACAGCTCCTCGCCAACGACATCGGCCGGGTGAAGATCCGCACCGCCGAGCCGCTGCCGGTCGACTCCTACGCCGACTCGCGCCGCACCGGCTCGTTCATCCTGATCGACCCCAGCGACGGCACCACCCTCACCGCGGGCATGGTCGGCGAGTCGTTCGCCGCCCCGGACCCGGTCAAGGACGCGTCGGAAGACGACGGTTGGGATTTCTGAGCATGAACACCCCGGACTACTACGCGACGTTCGCGAAGGAGGGCGGCCGCGTCGGCAGCGGCGCCCTGGGCAGCGGCGAGGGCGGAGTCGCGCGATGTGCGCGCTGACGTACGCGCACCGCCTGCGCGCCCAGTCCCCCCGTCTTCCGTCCCGGAAAAGACGGAGACCGTCCGCCGACCTCCCGGCCACGACCTGAGTGACGTGACCGCCGGGCCGACGAGAGGAACTCCTCCCGTGCCTGCCAGCCTTCCGCCTCCCCGGCTCCGCCCGCGCAGGGGCGCTCCCGCCCTCCTGCGCCGTGGTGTGGCCGTCGTCGCCGCTCTTCCGCTGCTGGCGCTCGCCGCGTGCGGCTACGGTTCGCAGGCCGCCGGCACGCCCGCGGACCAGCAGATCGCCGCCGGAGCCGAGAAGATCGACGGCCTCGGCTCCGTGAAGATCGGCTACTTCGGCAACCTCACCCACGGCACCGCGCTGGTGGGGGTACGGAAGGGCTACTTCCAGAAGGAACTCGGCGCCACGGCGGCCAGGTACCAGGTCTTCAACGCGGGCCCGTCCGAGATCGAGGCGCTGAACTCGGGCTCGATCGACATCGGTTGGATCGGTCCGTCCCCGGCGATCAACGGCTACGCCAAGTCCGCGGGCAAGGGCCTGCGCATCATCGGGGGTTCGGCCTCCGGCGGTGTGAAGCTCGTGGTGAACCCCGAGAAGATCAAGTCCCTGAAGGACGTCAAGGGCAAGAAGATCGCGACCCCCCAGCTCGGCAACACCCAGGACGTGGCGTTCCTGAACTGGATCTCCGAGCAGGGCTGGAAGGTCGACGCGGAGAGCGGCAGGGGCGACGTCTCGGTGGTCCGCACCGACAACAAGATCACCCCGGACGCCTACAGGTCCGGTTCCGTCGACGGGGCGTGGGTGCCGGAACCGACCGCGTCCAAGCTGGTCGCCGAGGGTGCGAAGGTACTGCTCGACGAGGCCGACCTGTGGCCGGACAAGAAGTTCGTGATCACGAACATCGTCGTGCGGCAGGAGTTCCTCGAGCAGCACCCGAAGGCCGTCGAGGCGGTGCTGCGGGCCTCCGTCGAGGCCAACAAGTGGATCAACGCCCGCCCCGACGAGGCGAAGGCCGCGGCGAACGAGCAGCTGGAGGCCGACTCCGGCAAGGCGCTGCCGGCCGCGGTGATCGACCCGGCGTGGAAGTCGATCCGGTTCACCGACGACCCGCTGGCCGCCACCCTCGACACCGAGGCGCGGCACGCGGTCAAGGCCGGTCTGCTGGAGAAGCCCGACCTGAACGGCATCTACGACCTCACGCTCCTCGACAAGGTCCTCGAGGCCGAGGGCGCCGCCGCCGTCGACGACGCCGGTCTCGGCGCGAAGTAAGCCCCGTACCCGAAGAGTTCCCAGGAGGTGACGACCATGGCCACGACCTTCGCCAAGGCCGCCGTATCGGTGGAGTACGCGGCACGCATCGAGCATGTCTCGAAGTCCTTCGCCGGTCCGGGCGGACAGCAGCTCGTCCTGGACGACGTCAGCCTCGATGTCGCGCCCGGCGAGTTCGTCACCCTGCTGGGGGCCTCGGGCTGCGGCAAGTCCACGCTGCTGAACCTGGTGGCCGGACTGGACCGGCCGACCACCGGCTCCATCGCGACGGACGGCCGGCCCGCCCTGATGTTCCAGGAGCACGCCCTCTTCCCGTGGCTGACCGCGGGCAAGAACATCGAACTCGCCCTGAAACTCAGGGGAGTCGCCAAGAACGAGCGCCGCGGGAAGACCGAGGAACTGCTCGAACTGGTCCGGCTGAAGGGCGCGTACGGCAAGCGGGTGCACGAGCTGTCCGGCGGCATGCGCCAGCGGGTGGCACTGGCCCGCGCGCTGGCGCAGGAGAGCAATCTGCTGCTGATGGACGAGCCGTTCGCCGCCCTCGACGCCATCACCCGGGACGTGCTGCACGACGAGCTGACCCGGATCTGGGCGGAGACCGGGCTGTCCGTCCTGTTCGTCACGCACAACGTGCGCGAGGCGGTCCGGCTCGCCCAGCGCGTGGTGCTGCTGTCCTCCCGCCCGGGGCGCGTGGCCCGGGAGTGGACGGTCGACATCCCGCAGCCGCGCCGGATCGAGGACGCCCCCGTGGCGGAACTGTCCCTTGAGATCACCGAAGTACTGCGTGGGGAGATCCGCCGTCATGGCCAGCACTGAGACAAGGACGACGACGGGGGAGGCCGGCAGCGTCGAGGCGGGCCTCGACGCGCTGGAGAGCCCGGTGGCCGGCCGGCCGCCGCTGCGGCAGACCCTGCGCGAGAAGGTCCTGCCGCCGGTCGTCGCCGTAGCGGTGGTCGTGGTGATCTGGCAGGGCCTGATCACCCTGAAGATCGTCGACGACCCGTCGAAGCTGCCTTCCCCCGGGGCCGTCTGGGCCGAGGTCCGGGACGCCTGGCTCAAGGGCACCCTGCTCGGTTACATCTGGACGAGCGTCTCGCGCGGCCTGCTCGGCTTCGGGCTCGCCCTGCTCATCGGCACCCCGCTCGGCCTGCTCGTGGCGCGCGTGAAGTTCGTGCGCGCGGCGATCGGCCCGACCCTGTCCGGCCTCCAGTCGCTGCCCTCGGTCGCCTGGGTGCCGCCCGCCGTGATCTGGCTGGGCCTCCAGCCGTCGATGATGTACGCGGTGATCCTGCTCGGCGCGGTGCCGTCGATCGCCAACGGCCTGGTGTCCGGCGTCGACCAGGTGCCGCCGCTGTTCCTGCGCGCGGGCCGCACCCTGGGGGCGACCGGTCTGCGCGGCACCTGGCACATCGTGATGCCGGCCGCGCTGCCCGGCTATGTCGCGGGCCTGAAGCAGGGATGGGCGTTCTCCTGGCGGTCGCTGATGGCCGCCGAGATCATCGTGCAGGCGCCCGACCTGGGCGTGGGCCTCGGCCAGCTGCTGGAGGTGGCCCGCACCAACAGCAGCATGGCGCAGGTGTTCCTCGCCATCCTGCTCATCCTGTTCGTCGGCATCGCGATCGACCTGCTGATCTTCAGTCCGCTGGAGCGGTGGGTGCTGCGCAGCCGCGGCCTGCTGGTGAAGGGCTGACGCCCGTGCACAGCGAGCCGGTCCTCCTCGTCATCGCCCACGGCAGCCGCGACCCGCGGCACGCCGCGACGGTGCACTCCCTCGTACGCCGGGTGCGCTCGCTGCGCCCGCACGTCCGGGTGGAGACCGGCTTCCTGGACTTCAACGTGCCGTCCGTGCCGGGCGTGCTGGAGTCCCTGGCGGCGGAGGGGGTGCGTGACGTCGTGGCCCTGCCACTGCTGTTGACGCGCGCGTTCCACGCGAAGGCGGACATCCCCACGGTGCTCGCCGCCGCGCCGCCGCGGCTGCGGATCCGGCAGGCGGAGGTGCTCGGCCCCTCGCCGCTGCTGCTCTCCGCGCTGGAGCGGCGGCTGTACGAGGCGGGGCTGGCGCCCGCCGACAAGGCCTCGACCGGGGTCGTGCTGGCCTCGGCGGGGTCCACCGACCCGGAGGCGATCGCGGTGATCGCAGACATCGCGCGGGAGTGGCGGCACACCGGTTGGTGCGCCGTGCGGCCCGCGTTCGCCTCCGCCTCCCTGCCCCGCACGGAGGACGCGGTACGGGAACTGCGGGCCCTCGGCTGCTCCCGGGTCGCCGTCGCCCCGTACGTCCTCGCCCCCGGCTTCCTGCCGGACCGCATCGCACGGGGCGCGCAGGGTGCGGACGTCCTCGCGGACGTACTGGGGGCGGCACCCGAGGTGGCCGCCCTGGTGCTGGACCGCTTCCGCGCCGCGGCGTCGGCCGCGCCGTTTCGGCAGATCGCCTGATCTTCTGTTTCCACAGTGCCGGACGCGCTCACCGGCCTGCTGTTGAAGGCCGGCTGACCGGCTCCCGGGCGTCGGGCAGCGCGTCGGTCTACAGGATCACTGCCGGGAATCCCGTCGGGGCCGCGACCGGGGCGATGTTCTGCGTCTGCCTGTCCATCTGCACGTAAGTCGCCGTGTATTCGACCCCTTCGGGTACGTAGTACTCCAGCTCATTGGGGTTGGTCGACATGCTGCCGTAGGTGTGGACGTTGAAGGTGACTCCGTACCAGACGGGCGAGTTGGCGTTGTTCTGCGCGTGGTTCGCGCATTTCAGCAGCATCCGCTTCAGCGGCTCCTCGAAGCTGCGGTTGAAGCTCGCGTTGGTGGTGCTGGTCATGGGCGTCAGATTGGCCGATATTCCCTTGCCGCCCAGGTTGTCGTTCCACAGGTGTCCCTTGACCCAGCCGCTGCCGTCCCTGGTGTTCAACTCGTCGACCAGCGTGCACTGATCACTTCCGGGACGCGAACCGCTGTAGGTGTTCCCAGGGGCGCAGATGCTCGGCCCCAGTGTGACGGTGACGCTCGTTCCGCCCATCCGGTTCAGAGGCCCACCGTTGTTCGCGGGACCGTAGGCCGGGGCGGCCCACTGCCACGGGAACGTGCTCCAGACGGGGAGCGGCGTACTGCCCGTGTCGGAGCGGGTCGCGACGCGCTGGAGCGGCTGTTCGCCCTGCTGGAGCATCTGGACGACGGCCGTGTTCCCCGCGGTGGCCTGTAAGCCCAGCAGATTGTGCGCAGGGGCGGGAGACGGTACGTGCACCGGGGGCAGATCGGTGTCGATCCCGTTGTCCCGGCGGTTCTCGCGATTGCGCATGGAAGCCTCGACTCTGGTGCGGGTGTGCCGACTTCTTGTACTTACGCGCTGAAGCGGCATTGATGCCAGTCGCATACAAGCGGCGTGGCCGAGGTTGAACTCGACGGTACCCTCGACGCCTTCGGCGCACTGCGGGGCGCGGCACGGCACCTCTCGCGGCAACCGGGACTGGTGAGCTGGTTCCGCCAGTGGGCGAAGTTCGAGGCGGAGGCGGTCACCCTGTGGACCTACGAATGCCGGGTCATTCCGGGCCTGTCGCAGACGGAGGCGTACGCGCGTGCGGTGACCGTCAGCGTGCCGCCGGTCAAGGACGACGAACAGGTCGACCAGCAGGTGGCGGCCCGCCTGGAACGCCAGAACTCCGGCAGAGCCCGCAGCTCGCGGTCACCCCTGAGACGTGGCAGAGCTTCGTCTCGTTCGCAGGCCGGGCCTGAACACCGCTACACCCCTGGAAGGTCGGGGCGGAGAGCATCTCTGATCTCGCTGAACTTCGCGGCCGCCGCCGGAGTCCACTCCCTGGCCTGCCCACTGGTGCGGAGGACGTCCTCGACCTCGCTGAGCGTCGCGGGGGACAGCACGCCCGCCCGCTCGATCAGGTCGCCCTGGGACACGGTGGTCAGCCAGGTGCAAGGGGTGAAGCCCGGACGGGGGAAGGCGAACCGCAGCACGCCGTCGAAGGGCAGTCCTTCGACGGCACCCACTGCCATTTCGACGCCCAGACCACTGATGTCGATGCCCGCCGGAGCGACGACCTGCATGGCCTGGAAACCCGATGCCTCGTCTCCCGACAGCAGTACGACCGGGCGGCGTTCGTCGAACCAGGCCCACCAGACTTCACCACGGCGCACATGTCCTCCTCGCTGGGGCCACAGAGTAGTGCCTGCCCGGTGGCGGGCGATGTCCGATCAGCGCGGTGTTTCTTCTCCGCGCGGCAGGTCCCGGCGGCACAGGTCGTCGCCGAGTCGGGTGCGTGAGTAGCGGACGACGCGGCCGGTACGGGTGCCGGTGAGCAGGCCCGCGTCGCGCAGGACGGCCAGGTGCTGGCTGACCGCTCCGGGGGTGACGTCCAGGCGGTGGGCCAGTTCGGTGGTCGAGGCCGGCTCGGCGAGCAGGCGCAGCAGACGGGCACGGGGGCGTCCCAGGAGGCGGGCCAGGACGTCGCCGGCGACCGGGGGCGGGCCCTCGGAGAGGGTGGCACGGCCGCGTGCCGGATACATCAGCAGCGGAGGCCGGGCGGGATCGATCGGCGGCTGGGCACCACGAGCGAACATCGTCGGCGTCAGCACCAGGCCACGCCCGTCGATGCTCACGTCGGCCCAGGGGACCGGCAGCATGAAGTCCCTGGTGGACAGCCGCAGATGGCTGCCCGTCCAGACCAGCCGCGCGTCGAGTCCCGACAGCATCGCGCCGACGCCCCGCTCCGCCAGCACCCGTCCCCGGTGGGCGAGGTCGGCCTCCAGGATGTGCTGTACCCGGGGCCACCAGTCGGCGGCGAGGCAGGTGTGCCAGTAGGCGTCGAGGGCGTCCGCGAGCCGGGTGAGGAGGAAACCCGGATCGGTGAGACCCCGGGCGAGCACGGGCGGGAGTGTCTGCCGGGTCCGGTAGGTGGCCCGGAAGCCTGCGACGACGACCTCCGCCGGGGTGGCGCGCAGCAGGTCCACCTCGTCGGCGAAGGCCGGGCGGGCCCGGGTGGGACGCGGGGTGAGGAAGTCCGGTACCCACAGCCAGGGGGCGACGAGCGCGGTGAGCAGTTCGTGGTCGAGGGTCTTCAGACCCGGACGGATGCGGCGCAGCCACGGCCGGTGGTGGGGGTAGCGTGCCGGGTCGTGCAGACAGCGCAGCGACAACACCGTCTCCTGGAGCGGTGAGTACGCGAAGGACGTGGTCGCGAGGTCATCGACGGCGAAGCGTAACTCGATCATTGAGCACCACGCTAAATCATTGTCGGCACCCGTTCCGCTGCCGGTTGGCTGTCTTCATGACCACGACACCCGCCGCCGAACCTGCCTCCGAGCCTTCCGCCGCCCCCTCCTCCGGACCCGCCTCCCGACCCGCCGAAGCCGGCTCCGGCGCGCCGCCGCGGCCCGTCACCCGCGCCGCCGGGCTGCTGCCCGCCGACCCCGTGCTGCGCCGGGCCACGGTCCTGACCGCGTTCAACTCCCTCGGAAACGGCCTCTACTTCCCACTCGGCGCGCTGTACTTCACCCGCATCGTCGGCCTGGACACGACCGCGGTCGGGCTCGGGATGACGGCCGCGGGGCTGGTCGGCGTGGCGGCCGGGATCCCCGCCGGGCGGGCCGCCGACCGCTGGGGTGCCCGGCGGGTGGGTTCGCTGCTGTGGGGTGGCACGGGTCTGGCCACGACCGCCTACGTCCTGGTGCACTCGTACGTCGGCTTCCTCCTCGCGGTGGTCTGCGCGACCGGGTTGCAGATGGCGAGCCGGGGTGTGCAGGGCGCGCTGTACGCGGACGTGCTGCCCGCGGCGACCCGGGTGGAGGCGCGGGCGTATCTGCGGATGGTCACCAACGTGGCCATGGGCGTGGGCGGGGTGTTCGGTGCGGTGGCCCTTCAACTCGACACCCGTGACGCGTATATGACGGTGATTCTGCTCAACGCGCTGTCGTTCGCGGCACCCGCGCTCATGGTGCGCCGGCTGCCGCTGGCCGAACACGCGGTCGGTCGTGCGCCGGTCGCGGCGGACACTCCGGCCGCCGACCGCTGGCGTGCGGTGCGGGACCTGCCGTTCCTGGCGGTGACCGTACTCAATTCCGTGCTGGTCGTGCAGTACACGCTCTCCGAGGTCGGTCTGCCGCTGTGGATCGTGGAGCGGACCGAGGCGCCGCGCTGGACGGCCGCGATGCTGATGATCGTGAACTGTGTCCTGGTCGCACTGCTCCAGGTGCGGGTGGCCCGCCGCATCGGACAGGTCCCGGGCGCGGTACGGGCGTTGGGCTGGGCCGGGCTGCTGCTCGCCGCGTCCTGCGCGGTGTACGCGCTCTCCGCGGGCCTCTCCCCCGTGTGGGCGGTGCTCGCGCTGACCGTCGGCGCGGTGGTGCAGGTCTTCGCCGAGGTGCTGTCCGCGGCGGGCGGCTGGACCCTCGGCTACGAACTCGCCGACGCCCGCGCGCACGGCGTGTACCAGGGCGTCTTCGGCGCCGGTATGTCCGCCGGGATGATGGCGGGACCGGCTCTGGTGACGGTGACCGCGATCCGGCACGGCAGTGCGGGCTGGGCGGTGCTCGGCGTGCTGTTCGCGGTGGTCGGCCTGGCGGTGGCGCCCGCCGTCCGGTGGGCCCGGCGGGACGGGGCCTGGCGGGGCGAGGGCGCCTGACCCGGCTTCCCCCGCCGGGGCTCGCCCCGCGCCGCGGCAGCGGTCAGCCGGTCAGCTCGACGAGTTTGAGCACGGTGTTCCAGTTGCGCGTGGTGGCGATCAGGCCCTTGGTGATCCGCGACCTGGCGAGCTGTTCGGCGAGCTTGGAACGGCCCAGGCCGTCCGGGGCGTACAGGTACAGGGCGCGGTCGCCGAGGCGGAACTCCTCGGGGAGGAAGGCGGCCCGGTCGATCCCGGCGTAGCGTTCCTCGCCGACCGGTTCGGAGACGTACGTGACGTGCAGCTGCTTCGCCTCGAGTTCGGCGGCCGGGAACGGGCAGGCGTCGGCGACCGCCCGCAGATAGGCGTGGTCGCGGACGATGACGTCGACCGGGAAGCCGAACCGCTTCTCGATCGCCTGCGCGAGCTCGGCGGCGAGGGACTCCTCGTCGCCGTGGTCGGGGGTGAACACGGCCTGACCGCTCTGGAGATGGGTGCGGACACCGGCGTACCCGAGGCCCTCCATGAGGACGCGGAGCTCGGCCATCGGGACCTTCCTGTTGCCGCCCACGTTGATTCCGCGCAACAGCGCCGCATAAGTCGTCATCCGGCCAGCCTAGAGCGGTCCCCGTGCCCCGCGGGGGTGACCGCGAGGACCGCTCGGACCCACGGATCCGCTCGTCGGCGGGAGCGCGGCGGCACCACACGTCCCCGATCCGCACCCCCGAGAGACGGGGATGCGTGTAGGGGACCGTCATCCTCCCCAGTACGGAGCCGGCGCGGTCCACCGGGATGAGCCGGGACCGCCCCAACTCACCGGGCAGTACGACGAGATGTCTTTATCGGGCCCATACCGTCGTAGGGAAAAGGTGGCGGCAGGGGCTGTCACCGCGGACGAGGGGGCAGGCCCGTCATGGGGACTGGAGATGCACGGGTGCGGGGGATCGCCGCACGGGCCGGCGGCTGGAGCGCCCGGCACCGATGGGCGGCCGTCGGGATCTGGGTCCTGTTCGTCGTCCTGGCGATGGGGCTGGGCTCGGCGGCGGGCCGGGTCGACGTCGACGAGAGCGACCAGCTCAAGGGCGAGACCCACACCGCCGCGACGATCGTGAAGGACGCGGGGATCGAGGAGCCGGCCGGGGAGACGGTGCTGATCCAGGGCCGGGACGCCGGGGTCCGGGCCACCGACGCCGAGTTCCGCGCGACGGTCGCCGATGTCGTCGAGGCCGTGCGGGCCACCGGCCGGGTCACCGACGTGACCTCGCCGTACGACACGCAGACGATCTCGAAGGACGGGCGCAGCGCGCTGGTGCAGTTCGACATGCGCGGCGACGCCGAGACCGCCGGGGACCGGGTGGAGCCCGTCCTGAAGGCCGTCGAGGGCGTCGGGAAGGAGCACGCGTCGCTGCGGGTCGAGGAGATCGGCGGCGCCAGCATGAACAAGACGTTCTCCGACGCGTTCGGGGACGACTTCCAGAAGGCCGAGCTCTCCGCGGTGCCGGTGGCCCTCGGTATCCTGCTCATCGCCTTCGGCGCGCTGGTGGCCGCGCTGCTGCCGGTGGCCCTGGCGATCACCGCGATCATGGCGACGATGGGCCTGATGGGCGTCGTCAGCCACGTGATGCCGATGAGCGACACCGCCAACTCCGTGATGCTGCTGGTCGGTCTGGCCGTCGGCGTCGACTACTGCCTGTTCTACCTGCGCCGCGAGCGCGAGGAGCGCGAGGCGGGCCGGGACGCGCAGACGGCCCTGCGGGTCGCCGCCGCCACCAGCGGCCGGGCGATCGTGGTCTCCGGTGTCACGGTGTGCGTGGCGATGGCGGGCATGCTGTTCACCGGGCTCGCCGGGTTCGAGGCGATGGGCCTGGCCTCGCTGATGGTCGTGGCGGTCGCCATGGTCGGTTCGGTGACCGTGCTGCCCGCGCTGCTGTCCCTGCTGGGCGAGCGGGTCGAGGCCGGCCGGATCCCGTTCCTGAACCGCCGTCGGCGGTCCGGCAGCGGGAACAGCCGGTTCTGGACCGCGGTCCTCAAGGGCGTACTGGCCAAGCCGGTCGTCTCGGTCGTGGTCGCGGCCGGCGCGCTGCTGGCGATCGCGGCCCCCGCGGTCGGCATGAAGACCCAGAACCTCACCCTGGACCAGGAGTTCGGCGACTCGCTGTCCATCGTGCAGACGTACAACCGCGTCAACGAGGCCTTCCCCGGCGGCTCCGAGCCGGCCGAGGTCGTCGTCAAGGCCCGGGACATCAACGCCCCCGACGTGAAGGACGCGCTCGCGCAGTTCAAGGAGCGGGCGATCAGCTCGGGCGCCTCGCGCGGCCCCGTCGAGATCAAGCTGCACGACGCGCAGAACATCGCCTTCGTCTACGTGCCGCTGGTCGGCGGCTCCGACCAGGACAAGGCGAGCGCGAGCCTGGAGAAGCTGCGCGACGAGGTACGGCCCGCCACACTCGGCAAGGTCGACGGCGTCCAGGCGCCGATCACCGGCAACGTCGCGGGCAACCACGACTTCAACGACCAGCTGCTCGGCTCCGTCGCCCCGGTCTTCGCGTTCGTGGTCGTCTTCGCCTTCCTGCTGATGCTGGTGTCGTTCCGCTCCCTGACCGTCGCGATCACCTCGATCGCGCTGAACCTGCTCTCGGTGGGCGCGGCGTACGGCATCCTCGTGGCCGTCTTCCAGCACGGCTGGGGCGCCTCGCTGGTGGGCGCGGAGGGCGTCGGTGCCATCGTCACCTGGCTGCCGCTGTTCCTCTTCGTGATCCTGTTCGGCCTGTCGATGGACTACCACGTGTTCGTGGTCTCGCGGATCCGCGAGGCGCGGCTGCGCGGCCGTACGACGACGGACGCGATCCGGCACGGTGTGGTCACCACGGCCGGTGTCGTGACCAGTGCCGCCGTCATCATGGTCGCCGTGTTCGCGATCTTCGGAACGCTGTCCATGCAGTCCATGAAGCAGATGGGCGTCGGCCTCGCGGCCGCGGTGCTCATCGACGCCACCGTCATCCGCGGTGTGCTGCTCCCCGCGGTCATGGCGCTGCTGGGTGAGCGCAACTGGTACCTGCCGAAGTGGCTGAACCGGATGCCCGACCTCACCCACGACGAGGCACCCGAGGCCGTGACCGCGACCGCGGTCTCCGACGGGGGTGAGCCGATCCGGGTGTGACGCACGACGGGGCGGGTCCGGGGCCGCTCTGACCGCTCCGGCCGGATCCGCCTGCGTCGAGGGCCCGCCGGTCTCCTCAGGGAGACCGGCGGGCCCGCGGCGCTGTTCGGCCCACGGGCCCGCAACACCGGTCCGACCTGTGCGGATGCGAGACTGGCCGACGATCGGCCGGAGCCCGACAGGTGGTCGCGCCGCCGGGCCGGGCAGCCGGTTCCGGCCCGCCCGGACGGCGGGTACGGACACACCGGCGAAGACGAAAGCGGAGGCGGACGATGGACGAGGCACGGGCCCGCGAGGTGCTGGCGGCGGCGGGGGTGTCGCCGCGACCGGCCGGGGACGCGAAGCTGCTCGCCCTGGGCGAGAACGCGGTGTTCGCCGTCGGCGACCTGGTGGTCAAGGTGGGACGGGACGCCGAACTCCTCGACCGGGCCCGGCGCGAACTGGCCGTCGCGGCCTGGCTCGCCGAGGCGGACGTCCCGGCGGTGCGCGCGGCCGAGCTCCGGGCCGAGCTGGTGTCGGGGCACCCGGTGACCGTGTGGCATCGGCTGCCCGACCCGGTACGGCCCGCCGAGCCGCGCGATCTCGCCGCACTGCTCCGGGTGGTCCACGCCCTGCCCTCCCCCGGCTTCGCCCTGCCGCCGCGCGAACTGCTGGGCGGGGTGGAGCGCTGGCTGCGGCTGGCCGGTGACGCGATCGACCCGCAGGACGCGGCGTATCTGCGGGCCCGCCGCGACGGCTTCGCGTCCGCCGCCGCGGCGCTCGTCCCGCACCTGCCGCCCGGCCCGATCCACGGCGACGCGCTGCCGCGCAACGTGCACATCGGGCCGGACGGTCCGGTCCTGGTCGACCTGGAGACGTTCTCCGCCGACCTGCGCGAGCACGACCTGGTGGTGATGGCCCTCTCCCGGGACCGCTACGGACTGCCGGCCGAGGCGTACGACGCCTTCACCGGGACTTACGGCTGGGACGTACGGACCTGGGCGGGCTGCTCGGTGCTGCGCGGCGCCCGCGAGACCGCGAGCTGCGCCTGGGTCGCGCAGCACGCGCCGAGCAACCCCAAGGCGCTCGCCGAGTTCCGGCGCCGGGTGGCGTCGCTGCGGGACGGGGACGAGTCGGTGCGCTGGTATCCGTTCTGAGGCGTGAGGCGTGAGGCGCCGCCGGGGGCCGGGCGCCGGTGGCGAGCGCGGTGGCCGGGGGCGGAGACGTCAGCCGTCGGGCGGCCGCGCGTCGCGGTCCTGGATCGTGCGGGCGGCGCGGCGCAGTTCGGCCAGGACCGTGCGGACCGCCGTACGGGCCGTGCGCTCGGGCCGGCACAGGACGTCGATGTGGCGGCTGGCCTGGACACCGCTGAGCGGGCGCAGCGCCAGGGCCGGGTGCGGGCGCATGGTCAGGCGGGGCAGCAGCGCGATGCCGCCCCCGGCGGCGACGGCCTCGGCGACCACCGTGAACTCGTTGATGCGGTGCACCAGCCGGAGCCTGCGGCCGGCCGCCGCGGCGATCGCCTCCACGGTCGCCAGTACCGGAAAGCCGTCGTGCGCGGTGATCCACGGTTCGTCGGCCACGTCGAGCGGTGTCACCCGCGGTTTCGCCGCGAGCGGATGGCCGACGGGCATCGCCACGTCGAGCGGCTCGCGCAGCAACGGGGTCACCGTCACCGTGCGCGGCCACGGCGGAGCGTGGTCGAGACGGTGGGCGACGACGAGGTCGTACTCGCGGGTCAGCCGCGGGAAGTCCTCCTGCGGCACGTCCGCGTCCGCGCAGGCGAGTGCGGGTGCGCCGGGCCCCGCACAGGCCCTCAGGAGCAGCGGGAACAGGGCCAGGCCCGCGCTGTGGAACGCCGCCACCGACACCTCGCCGTCCGGTCGGCCGACGAACTCCGCCACCGCGTGCCGGGCCCGGGCCAGCGCGGTCTCCACCTCGACGGCCGCGCCCGCCAGCGCCTGGCCCGCGTCGGTGAGCACCAGCCGTCGGCCCTGGCGCTCGGTGAGCGGCACCGGGACCGAGCGCTGGAGCAGCCGCAGTTGCTGCGAGATCGCCGAGGGGGTCACCAGCAGCGCCTCGGCGACGGCGGTGACGCTGCCCAGTTCGCCGAGTTCCCGCAGGATCCGCAACTGCCGTTCGTCCATTTTCCCAGTTTAGAGCCATGATGAAGGGCTCCTAAAAGATCATTTTAGAAATTGGTTCTGGGCTTCAGGGTGGTCCGCGGTGCACGGTGGGCGGGTGTCCGACGCCCGACGTACCGATGCGGTACTCCTCCTGGTCGCGCTCGTCTGGGGATCCAGTTATCTGTCCGCTCAGACCGCCGTCTCCGCGCTGCCCGTGCTCACCGTCCTGTTCGCACGCTACGCGCTGTCCTCCGTGGCCTGTCTGGGGGTGGTGGGGGCGAGTCGTCGCGGACCGCGCCGGTGGACCCGCGACGAGGTCCGGGCGGGGGTGCCGCTGGGGCTGACCCAGGCCATGGTGCTGGTGGTGGAGACGTACGGGGTCGCCCACACCAGCGCCGCCAACGCGGGCCTGATCATCAGCCTGGCCATCGTCCTCACCCCGCTGCTCGACCGGTCCGGTCACCCCGGCGGGCTGCCGCGCTCCTTCTACGCCGCCGCCGGTGTCTGCGTCCTGGCCGTCGGTCTGCTGATGTCGGACCACGGCTTCCAGGCGCCCCGCCCCGGTGATCTGCTGATGCTGGCCGCGGCCGGGCTGCGGGCGGTGCACGTGGCGCTCGTCGGCCGGTTCACCGCGCGCCGGGCCGTCCGGCCCCTGCACCTGACCACGCTCCAGACGCTGGTCGGCACGGCGCTGTTCCTGCCCGCGGCCGCCGTCACCGGGCTGTCCGGACTGGTCCGGGCCGACGGCGCGACCTGGACGCAGCTGCTGTATCTCGCACTGTTCTGCAGTGTGTTCGCGTTCCTCGCGCAGACCTGGGCGGTGCAGCGCACCTCCGCCAGCCGGGCCAGCCTGCTGCTGGGGACGGAGCCGGTCTGGGCCGCCCTGGTCGGCGTCGTCCTGGGCGGCGAGCACCTCGGCCCGCTCATCGGGCTCGGCGCGGCCCTGATGGTGGCCGGCACCTACTGGGGACAGTCGGTGGAACGCGCCCACCGCGCGTCGGCCCGGACGCCGGACACCGCACGCGGCCCCGACCCCGCTCCCGGCCCCGACCCCGCGCCTCTCCCCGATCTCGACCTCGGCCCCGACCTCGTCGCCGTACCCGTTCCCCTTCCCCTTCCCGCCCACGACGCACCGCCCAGCCCCCAGGAGGACCCCCCGTGCCCGACCACGACGGCCACGACACCTACGACCGTCTGATCGCCCTGCTCGACAGCGCCCAGGTCGGGTACCGGCTCATCGACCACGAGCCCGAGGGCGGCACCGACGCCGTGTGCGCGCTGCGCGGCCACCCGGCGTCCGAGGCGGCGAAGTGCATCGTCCTGCGGGTGAAGGTGGACCGGCGCACCACGCGGCACGTCCTTGCGGTGGTTCCGGGGGACCGGCGGGTGGACCTGGACGCCGTGCGGGAGCTGTTCGCGGCGCGGTATGTCGGCTTCAGCGACGCGGAGACCGCCGAGCGGCTGGCCCGCTCCGTGCCGGGCACGGTGCTGCCGTTCGCCTTCGACCCGGGGCTCGAACTCGTCGCCGACCCGGATGTCGTCGCCCAGTCGCGGCTGTACTTCAACGCCGCCCGGCTGGACCGCTCGCTGGTGATCTCCGGCGAGGACTACGCGAGGCTCGCCGAGCCGCGGGTGGAGCGCATCGCGAGCCTCGTCTGACCCGGGCGGACCTGTGCGTCGTCGGACAGGCTCCGGCCGCTCAGACCCGGTGCTCC
Source organism: Streptomyces sp. NPDC001443 (assembly GCF_053597355.1). Classification (NCBI taxonomy): domain Bacteria; kingdom Bacillati; phylum Actinomycetota; class Actinomycetes; order Kitasatosporales; family Streptomycetaceae; genus Streptomyces; species Streptomyces sp. NPDC001443. The sequence continues at coordinate 232,589 of NZ_JBSFIA010000005.1, read as the reverse complement.
GCCGGTTCCCGCAGCGGCCAGGTGCCGTCCACGACCGCCTCCGGGTCGCCCTTGCGGCGCAGGAAGCTCTGGAAGTCGGCCGCCCAGTCGGCGTACCACTCGATCTGGCGGCGGTGCAGCTCCGCCGGGCCGAGCGCCGCCACCTTGGGGTGCCGCTCGGCTATCGCGCAGGCCAGCCGGGCCGCGGCCAGGGCGTCGGCGGCGGCGTCGTGCGCGGCGTCGAGGACGACGCCGTACTCCGCGCAGACCGCTTCCAGGTTGCGCTTGCCGCGGCGGTAGCGGTCGGCCCAGCGGTCGATGGTGTACGGGTCGATCACCGGGGCGGGGTCGAGGCCGCCCAGCCGGTCGCGCAGGGACGGCAGCCCGTGCCGGCGCAGTTCGGCGGAGAGCAGGCTCAGGTCGAAGGCCGCGTTGTACGCGACGACCGGGACGCCGGTCTTCCAGTAGGTCGCCAGGACGTCCGCGATCGCGTCGGCGACCTGGTCGGCCGGCCGGCCCTCGGCGCTCGCGCGTTCGTTGCTGATGCCGTGCACGGCGACCGCGTCCGCCGGGATCTCCACGCCCGGGTCCGCCAGCCACTCACGGCGGCCCTGGGGCTGTCCGCCCCTGACCTCGATCACGGCCCCCGTGACGATACGTGCCTCCTGGGGATCCGTCCCCGTGGTCTCCAGGTCGAAGCCGATCAACAGCTCGCGGTGCCAGGCCATGATGGCCTCCCTTCTCGGTGGTGCTTTCCCCCTGTGCTCCACACGATCGCACGCGCCACTGACAATCCGAGGACCACGTTCCGCTCCCCCGCCCCGGCCACCCGCCTCCGCGACGGACGGTTCAGGACACAGGCCGCGAATCGGTCCAAGCGAGCTCGAACTCCTCGCGGTACGCCGAGAAGAGACCGCCTTCGTCCATTTCGCCCATTTCACCGATTCTGGCCGCCTTGACCACCCGGCTGCCGTTGCGCAGCACCAGCACCGGCGCCTCCATGCCCCGGGTGCGCCGCAGATAGGACTGCACGACCGCGACGCCGTCCGAGCCGTCGCCGTCGACGAGGTAGGCCGTGAAGCGCGGGGTCTCGTCGTAGACCTGGATCTGGAAGGCGTCCGGGTCGCGCAGCCGGGAGCGGACCCGGCGCATGTGCAGGATGTTCATCTCCACGGCCCGGCTCAGCTCGCTGCGCTTCAGGCCGAGCTCGCGCTCGCGGCGCTTGACGGCGCTGGAGGCCGGGTTCAGGAACAGCAGCCGCACCCGCGCGCCCGCCTCGGCCAGCCGCACCAGGCGCCGCCCGGAGAAGTTCTGCACGAGCAGGTTGAGGCCGATGCCGATGGCGTCGAGCCTGCGGGCGCCGCCGAAGATGTCCTCGGCCGGGAAGCGGCGCAGCAGCCGCACCCGGTCGGAGTGGACGGCGACCACGTCCGCGTAGCGGTCGCCGACCAGGTCCTCGACCGCGTCGACGGGCAGCCGCCGGGCGGAGGGCACGTCGCCGCCGGGGGCGAGCATCTCCAGGAGCCGGGCGGAGGCCCGCTCGGCCTGGTTCAGGACGGCCTCGGACAGGGCCCGGTTGCGGGAGACGACGTTGCGGGTGACCTCCAGCTCGTCCAGGGCGAGTTCGACGTCCCGGCGGTCGTCGAAGTAGGGCTCGAAGCACGGCCAGTGCTGCACCATCAGCTCCCGCAACTGCGGCAGCGTGAGGAAGCTGATCACGTTGTCGTCGGCCGGGTCGAGGAGATAGCCCTTGCGGCGGCTGACCTCGCGCACGGCGACCGCGCGCTGCACCCATTCCTGGCCGGCGGGCCCGGCCGCGGCGACCACCCACTCGTCGCCGTGGACGGGTTCGTAGACGGGACGCAGGACGGCGGCCACGACCGCGCGCAGCCGCTGTTCGACGAGGTTCAGCCAGATGTAGGCCCGGCCGGCTCGCTGGGCGCGCGTACGCACCTCACGCCAGGCGTCGGCGTCCCAGTCCAGCTCCGGCCCGATGGAACCGGTGCCCATCGGCCGCGCCAGCGACACCGTGCCGGGCGGGACTTCTGCCGAGTTCCCCTCGTGACCCTCGTCACCAGGGGGCAACTCAAGCCCTCCCGAGCCCACCCGCGCACCGCCTTCCGCTCCCCCGAGCATCCCCGTCCCAACGATCAAGGAAGGGTACTCCGGGAGCGGTCGGCGGTGCAGCCGGATGGCCATGGTCGTTTCTCAACTACGAGGTTCCACATGACCGTTCTGCCCCGCGAGGGCGGCCGGAGTGAGCGGATTCATAGCGGTTACGTCCCTGGGTGCGATGGAGAAGCCCTGCCAGTGGACGGGCATGGGCTGCTGGTCCTCGTCCCGGGCTATGTGGTGGAAGCCCACGTTCACCCAGACGACCGGGTGGGTGAGGGTCTGTCCGTTGACCCAGGTGTCGACCGACTTCCCGTGCCCGGCACCGCAGTTGAGCGGGTTGTTGCTGGCGTACTGCTCGCACTTGTTGTACTCGGTGAAGTACACGTCGTGCTTGGTGAAGGCGCGGCCGGGGTACTTGGCGGTGGGCCCGGGGACGAGCTCGTAGGAACGCGCGTGCCCGTCCTTGTTCTTGCCGGTCGCGCTGACGACCCGCCACCAGCGCATGTCCTTCGCGTCGCCCGCGAGTTCCTTGGTGACGTTGGTGCGGGTGGTCTTGTTGGTCGGGCCCTGTCCGCCCGCGGCGGGCGGGCTGACGACCGAGTCGTACTGCTCGACCCGGCCCTTGGAGGAGCCGTCGAGGCCGAAGTCGAGCCGCCAGAACACATTGTGGCTGTGGCTGGTGGCGTAGGCCCTGGCACCCTTGCCGAGCGGCCAGCCGCGGCCGTCGCCGGCGTCGTAGTCGTACGGCGAGAGGCTGCCGGTGGCGCCGACGTTCATGTTGACGGTGCCGTCGTCCTGGAACCGCCACTCCGTCATGTACTCGTACCAGCCGACCTTGTTGACCGTGTAGACGAGCAGGTCCTTGCCCTGGGCCTGGTACACCTTGTTCCCGGTGTCGGCCTGCATGCGGTACGCGTGACCGCGCGAACGGGTCGTGGTGCACAGGCCCTTGACGTTGGGGTGCGCGGGGTCCCCGTCGGGGACCTTGACCGACCGGATGGTGCCGCCGGGGCACTCGCCGGCGGCCAGGTCCACCAGGCCGGAGCCGAAGTTGTAGTCGGTGACGTCGTTGAACTCGTTCTTGCCGTCGTCGTAGGGCACATGGATCTGGGCGAGCTTGGCGCTGTTGAGGACCTTGATCGGAGCGGTCTCGCCGGGCGGCTGGTAGGAGACGTCCTCCAGGACCAGCCCGGACCTGCTCTCGAAGCGCCAGCACATGCGCCAGGTCGTGCCGCTGGCGAGCTTCTGTTCGATCCGGAAGGCGGTGCTGCACGACGGCGCCGCCGCCGCGGGGGCCGCCTCGGGCCGGGCGTGCGCCGGTCCCGCGGCGGTCGTCACCCCGGCGGTCAGCGCCGCAAGGGACAGTCCCACCGCAGCGGTACGGGCACGGCCGATTCTGTTCACGCGCATGAGGAAATGACTCCCTGACAGGAGGTGGGTTTGCGGCCGGGACGCGACGCGCCCCGGCGGGTCGGACACGGCGCGCCGCAGCACACCGGACGTGGCACGCCGCAGCGGGCCGTGAGCGGCGCGCCTCAGCGGGCCAGCGAGGCGACCTTGCGGGCGCTCAGGTCGATGACGAGCGACCGGGCGTCGATCCACGGCCCGTTCTTGACCTTCGGGAACAGCCGCACGCAGCGGTGTTCGCCGCACTTGTCGAGCACGGCGGGCTGCGCACCCGGCGTGGCCCGGTAGACCATGCCGGTGATCAGCAGCTGGTCCGGCGAGGTCAGCTCCGCGCCCGTGGCGTCCTTGTAGTCCGCCTTCAGACCCGCGCCCGCGGGATCGGCGATCAGCAGCCGGGCGGCCTCGGTCTGCTCGTCCCGGCTCAGCGGCGGCTGGACACCGTGCTGACGGCCGGTCCCCTCCACCTTCCCGGTGTCCAGGTTCACGGTCCGGGTGACGAGCGTGTCGTCGCGGTAGTCGTAGAACGTGACGTCCGCGCGGCGCGGCGCGTCCGGGTCGTCGAGTTCCGCGGCGTCCGGCTCGGCGAGGTCGACGCCGATGCGCTGCGGGCCGCGTCCGCCCGTCACGTTCTCCCCCGCGACGAGCTGCTGCCCGCCCAGCGCGATCCGCTCGACCCGCCGGGTCTCGTCGTCGGTCAGCGGGTCCCGGCCCGTGCCCTTCGCCCCCTCGGCCGGCGCCGGTGCGACGACGCCCGGCGCGACCGTGCCGCCGCCCTGGCCGGCGGCGTCCTGCCGGGCCGACTGCCCGCCCTTGCTCCCTCCCGTCTCGTCCGCCCCCGCCGTGCCCGGCAGGGTGACAGCGGCCATGACGGCGGTCCCCACCACCGCCATGGCCGCACCGGCCACCACCTTTCCCAGATGGCGGTGCACTATTTCGCGCACTTGTTCCCCCTACTCCCCCGACATCCTGGGAGTAACTGTTTGCCCCGATTGTTCGGCATACGGCGTATGCACTGGTCGGACGGTAAGAGGGGCGTAAGTCACAGGTGGTTCCATCACTTTCGGGGACACTCGGGGCCAAGGCGCCCCCAGCGCCGCCGTCCACCTGAAAGAGTCGTGTCCATGCAGGTCTGGCCTGGAGAGGCATATCCACTCGGTGCCACGTACGACGGCGCCGGCACCAATTTCGCGGTCTTCACGGAGGCCGCCGACCGAGTCGAGCTGTGTCTGCTGCACGACGACGGCTCGGAGACGGCGGTCGAGCTGCGCGAGAGCGACGCCTTCGTGCGGCACGCGTACGTGCCCGGCGTCATGCCGGGCCAGCGCTACGGCTTCCGGGCGCACGGCCCGCACGCCCCCGAGCGCGGACTGCGCTGCAACTCGGCGAAACTGCTGCTCGACCCGTACGCGAAGGCGGTCAGCGGCTCGGTCCGCTGGGGGGAGGAGGTGTACGGCTACCACTTCGGCAGCCCCGACCGGCGCAACGACCTGGACTCCGCGCCGCACACGATGACCTCGGTCGTGGTCAACCCGTACTTCGACTGGGGCGACGACCGGCGGCCGCGCACCGAGTACCACCGCACGGTGATCTACGAGGCCCACGTCAAGGGCCTCACGATGCGTCACCCGGCGCTGCCCGAGGAACTGCGCGGCACCTACGCGGCGCTCGCCCATCCCGCCGTCATCGACCATCTCACCTCGCTCGGGGTCACCGCGCTGGAGCTGATGCCGGTCCACCAGTTCGTCAACGACCACCGCCTGGTGGACATGGGCCTGAACAACTACTGGGGCTACAACACGATCGGCTTCTTCGCGCCGCACAACGCCTACGCCTCCTGGGGCGACCGCGGGCAGCAGGTCCTCGAGTTCAAGTCTGCGGTACGGGCGCTGCACGAGGCCGGCATCGAGGTGATCCTCGACGTGGTCTACAACCACACCGCCGAGGGCAACCATCTGGGTCCGACGCTGTCCTTCCGGGGCCTGGACAACCCGTCGTACTACCGGCTGGCCGACGATCCCCGCTACTACATGGACACGACGGGCACCGGGAACTCGCTGCTGATGCGGTCCCCGCACGTACTCCAGCTGATCATGGACTCGCTGCGCTACTGGGTCACCGAGATGCATGTCGACGGGTTCCGCTTCGATCTGGCGGCGACGCTGGCGCGGCAGTTCCACGAGGTGGACCGGCTGTCGTCGTTCTTCGACCTGGTGCAGCAGGACCCGGTGGTCTCCCAGGTCAAGCTGATCGCCGAGCCGTGGGACGTCGGCGAGGGCGGCTACCAGGTGGGCAACTTCCCGCCGCTGTGGACCGAGTGGAACGGCAAGTACCGCGACACCGTACGGGACCTGTGGCGCGGCGAGCCGCGGGCGCTCGCGGAGTTCGCGTCACGGCTGACCGGCTCGTCCGATCTGTACCAGGACGACGGACGGCGCCCGCTGGCCTCGATCAACTTCGTGACCTGCCACGACGGCTTCACCCTGCACGACCTGGTGTCGTACGACGACAAGCACAACCACGCCAACGGCGAGGACAACCGGGACGGCGAGAGCCACAACCGGTCCTGGAACTGCGGGGTGGAGGGCGAGACGGACGACCCCGCGGTGCTGGCGCTGCGGGAGCGCCAGATGCGCAACTTCGTCGCCACGCTGATGCTCTCCCAGGGCGTGCCAATGATCAGCCACGGCGACGAGGTGGCGCGCACCCAGCGCGGCAACAACAACGCCTACTGCCAGGACAGCGAGCTGGCCTGGGTGAAGTGGCCGGAGACCGACGACGACGGCGACGCCGGGGGCGGCGGGCTGCTGGAGTTCACCCGCGCGCTGGTGCGGCTGCGCAAGGACCATCCGGTCTTCCGCAGGCGGCGCTTCTTCCACGGCCGGCCGGTTGAGGGCACCCACGACGAGCTGTCGGACATCGCCTGGTTCACCCCGGAGGGCAAGGAGATGACCCAGCGGGACTGGGACTCGGCCCAGGCGTCGGCGCTCACCGTGTTCCTCAACGGCAACGCGATCTCCGAGCCCGGCCCGCGCGGGGAGCGCATCTCCGACGACTCCTTCCTGCTGATGTTCAATGCCTCGGCGAAGCGGCTGGAGTTCGTGGTTCCGGTCGATCACGGGCAGCAGTGGCAGATCGTGGTGGACACGGCCCTCCCGGAGGGGGTGGCACCGCAGACGGACGACAAGGTGCGGGCCGGGGACCGGCTGCCCCTGCCCGACCGGAGCCTGACGGTCCTGCGCCGGCCCACCTAGACGGGCCGGCGGTGGGGCTCCGGCGGCGCTCCGGTGGGGAGCTCCGGCGGACGCTCCGGTGGGGGGCCGGCGACGCTCCGGTGGGGAGCTCCGGCGGACGCTCCGGTGGAGGGGCCGGCGGCGCTCCGGTGGGGGCGTACGGGCGGAGCCGGGTGCGGCGATGACACGAAAGGCGGCGGGGCGGGTACGTAGGTGCCATGACACCTGAGCGACCCGACCCGACGGTGCCCACCGCCACCTACCGGTTGCAGCTACAGCCCGAGTTCCCGTTCGGGGCCGCGGCGGAGATCGTGCCGTACCTGGCCTCGCTCGGCGTCTCGCATCTGCACCTGTCCCCCGTCCTGGAGGCCGTGCCGGGCTCGGCGCACGGCTACGACGTCGTCGACCACGCGCGCGTACGGGACGAACTGGGCGGCGAGGACGGGCTGCGCGCGCTGTCGCGCACCGCGCGCGAGCACGGCCTCGGCCTGGTGGTGGACATCGTGCCCAACCACATGGCCATGGCGCCCCGGCACAACCGGGCCCTGTGGGAGGTGCTGCGGGAGGGGCCGAAGTCGCCGTACGCGCGCTGGTTCGACATCGACTGGGAGGCGCAGGGCGGACAGGTGCTGCTGCCCGTGCTCGGCGGTCCGCTCGGCGCGGAGATCGGGCACCTGGAGGTCGACGGCGACGTCCTGCGCTACCACGACCAGGTGCTGCCGCTGCGGGAGGGCACCGAGGAGCTGCCGCTGCCGCAGCTCCTGGACGCCCAGTGGTACCGCCCCGCGTGGTGGCGGCTGGCCCGTACCGAGCTCAACTACCGGCGCTTCTTCAGCATCTCCGAGCTCATCGGGGTGCGGGTGGAGGACCCAGAGGTCTTCGAGGCCACCCACGCCAAGATCCTCCAGCTCCTCCACGAGGGGGTGATCGACGGCCTGCGCGTGGACCACCCCGACGGACTCGCCGACCCCGACGACTACCTGGAGCGGCTGCACGGGGCGACCGGCGGCCGCTGGACGGTCGTGGAGAAGATCCTGGCGGACGGGGAGCACCTGCCCGCCTCCTGGCCCGTGGCCGGCACCACCGGCTACGACGCCCTGCGGCACGTCGACGGCCTCTTCACGGACCCGGCGGGCGCCGGTGAACTCCTCTCCCGGTACCGGCGGTTCGCGGCCCCGCAGACCGACCGGGGCGGCGACTGGGCGGCGACGGTACGGCGGGCCGCCTACCGGGTGCTCTCGCACGAGCTGGCCGCCGAGGTCGACCGGCTGACCCGGGTCGCGGTCCGGCTGTGCGCCACGGCGCCGGAGCCCGCGCTGCGCGACCGGGCACCCTGGGCGCTGCGGACCGCGCTGCGGGAACTGCTGGTCCGGCTGGAGGTCTACCGGCCCTACGCCTCGGGCGACGCGGCCGGCGTCGTCACCGCGGAGGCCGCGGCCGAGGCCCGGCGTGCCTTCGTCGTGCCCGAGGAGGCCGACGCGGTCGATGTCGTACGGGATCTCGTACTCGGGCGGCACGGGGACGGGCCGGGCCATGCCGAGTTCCGTACGCGTTTCGCGCAGACGGCGTCCGCGCTGCGCGCCAAGTCCGTCGAGGACACCGCGTTCTACCGCTATGTGCCGCTGCTGTCGGGGACCGAGGTCGGCGGGAACCCCGGGTGTCCGGCCGTGTCCCCGGCGGACTTCCACGCCCACTGCGCCCGCGTGCAGCGCGACTGGCCGGTCGGCGGGAGCGTGGTGACGACCCATGACACCAAGCGAAGCGCCGATGTCCGGGCGGCCCTCGCGGTACTGACCGAGTGCCCCGGGCCCTGGGCCGACGTGCTGGCCGAGGTCACCCCCGACGGCGACGGCGTGCCGGACGCGCAGCTCGCGTGGGCGGCCTGGCAGACGGTGTTCGGGCTCGGTCCCGCGTCCCCGGAACGGGTCGGCCAGGCGCTGCTGAAGCAGGTGCGGGAGGCCGGCCTGCACACGAGCTGGACCGAGCAGGACCCCTCGTACGAGGAGCGGGTGGCGCGGTTCGTCGCGACGGGGCCCTGTGGCGCGCCGGGTGAGCGGGTGGCCGCCTTCCGGGACGCCCTGGAGCCCCATCTGCGCGCGAACGTGCTGGGTACGGCCCTGGTCCAGCTGACGATGCCCGGCATCCCCGATCTGTACCAGGGCACGGAGGCCGAGTACCGGGCGCTGGTCGACCCGGACAACCGGCGGCCGGTGCGGTTCCCGCCCGCGGATCCCGGGGAGAAGGGCGCGCTGACCGTGGCCGCGCTGCGGCTGCGCGGGCGGCGCCCCGAGGCGTTCGGGGACGCGGCGACGTACGCGCCCCTGTCCGCGGAGGGCGCGGCGGCGGCGCACTGTCTGGCGTTCGTCCGCTCGGCGACGGTCGTGACGGCGGTGACCCGGCTGTCGCTGCGGCTCGCGGAGGCGGGCGGCTGGCGGGACACCCGGCTGTCCCTGCCGCCGGGGCGGTGGGCCGATCTGCTGGCGCCCGGCCGGGAGTTCGAGGGGCACACGCGCGTGGCGGACCTCTTCGGCGAGCGGCCGGTGGCGCTGCTGGAACGGATCGACGGGGAGCGACCGGCAGGGAATTCCGAGACGGCAGGCACGGCAGGCACGGCAGGGACGGCAGGAACGGCAGGAACGGCAGGAACGGCAGGAACGGCTGAGGACGCCGCGGGCGAGGAGTGACCGTCGGCGCGGACGGCTGCGGCGGCACTGGCGACGGGCGGGCCGTCCGGCGGCAGGGGCCGGGACAGGCCGTCCGGCGGCACGCGCGTCGGACGGGTCGTCCGGCGGCCAGGGCCCTGCCGGGCCCCCGTCGACGGACGGCGGTAATCCGGCGGAGATGCGGGAGATACGGCGGGGAAGGGGGCGATCCGGCGGGGGCCCGCCTCGCGTCCTTGACAGTCCACAGAGTCCATGGGGTACTGCGGATGCGAAGCAGGGCGGACCTATCGGGGGTGAGTCTCCTGCCGGAGCATCGTTACCCCAGCGTTCCCGAACTGGTCGAGTCCGCGAAGGCGTTGGCCGTCCATCGGCCTGACCTGTGCGCCCTGCGGCGGGTGGGCGTCTCGCGCGCCGGCCGACCGCTGCATCTGCTGTCCATGGGCCACGCCCGGCGCGCCGTCCTCGTCGTCGCGGGGGCCCACGCGAACGAACCGGTCGGCGGGTCCACGCTGCTGGCCCTCGCGGAACGGGTGCTGCACGACCGGGAGCTGCGGGCCGACACGTCCTGGCACTTCCTGCTGTGCGCGGACCCCGACGGGGCGAGTCTGCACGTGACGCCGGCGCCACGCAGCCTGTTCGACTACCACCTCGGCTTCTTCCGGCCCGCCGGACCGGAACAGCCGGAGTGGTCGCCGTCCGTGCTGCCGCCCGACCGGCTGCCGCCCGAGACCCGCGCCCTGACCGAGGTCATCGACGAGCTGCGGCCCTACCTCCAGATCTCCCTGCACGGCACCGACCTGGGCGGCAGCTGGATACAGCTCACGAAGGACATCCCCGGCCTGGCGGAGCCGTTCGCCAAGTCCGCGGCCGAGTTGCACATCCCGGTGGAGACGGGCGCCGCCGACGCGGCGGGCTGGCCGGCGAGCGGGCCCGGGGTGCATGTGATGCCCGCGCCCGGCGCGGGCGCCGCGTACCCGAGCATGCCGGACGACGCCCGGCACAGCACCTGGTACCACGCCCACCGGTACGGCGGTCTGACCGCCGTCGTCGAGGTGCCGATGTGGGCGAGCGACCTGGTGGACGACCGCGCGCCGCACCCGGCCCCCGCCGCCGCGCTCCGGCGCCTCGCGCTTCGGCTGCGGCGCGACGCCGTGGAGGTGGAGCAGGTGCTCGCCGAGGCCCTGCCGCGCCTGGCCGGCGTGGACGGGCCGCTGCTGCGGGCCGCGCGCTGGGTGCTGGAGCTGGTGCCGGGTCTGGTCGAGGACTGGATCCACACACCGCCGGCCGACACCACGATGGCGTACGTCGGCAGTGTCGACGCGTTCGCCCGTCGGCTGCCGATGCGTTCGGCGGCGATGCTGCTGCGGGTCCTCCAGGAGAACGACGACCGTGCGGCACCGCGTCTCGAACAGCTCGTGGCGGCCTGGAGCGACGCCTTCGCGGTACGGTTCCGCGCCCGCTGGGTGCCCCTGGAGCACCAGGTCGAGCACCAGTCCCGTACCGTCGTCGCGGCCGCGCTGCACGCGCGCGACCGCGACGGCTGACACGGCCTGTGCCCCGTGCCCGATCACTCGTCCAGCGCGAACACCGGCCCGGTCCACGCCGCCTGCGCGCAGGGGTTGGCGAAGCTCCGCGTGTACTCGACCGGCCGTCCGCCCCACTCCCCGCGCGCGTGGGCGGTCACCGGGGCGTACACCAGCGCGCAGAAGCCGTCCGCCGGCGTGTGGGCGCCGATGTCACCCTTCACCGCGGCGAGCCGCTCGCAGGCCTGTACGGCGTGCGCGTGCCCCCGGGGCGGGTCGCACCGCAGCAGGGCTTCGCGGGTGTCACCCGGACGGGCGCCGTCGCCCCGGGTGACGGTGAGCCGGAGCCAGTCGCCCGTGGGGGCCTCCCGGGCGGCCGCCGGGGCCGACCCGGCGACGGTGAGCAGGGCGGCCGTCGTCAGCAGGACGCCGCGGACCAGGTACGTCGTACGCGCCCTGCTGCCCGGGCGCGTGCGGTGCCGGTCGTGCCTCGTGTGTGTCGCGTGGTTCGGGTGCGTCATTCAAGAGGCATCGGCACGGCCGTCTCCGGACACCAGTCCCGCTCACCCGAACGGGAGTCCTCGCGCGCGTGCGCCGCGGCCAGCTCGAAGGTGGCGAGCACCACGCGCGACTGGTACTCCACCTGGCGGGCCACCGGGATCCAGCGGGCCCCGCAGCCGTCGCGGTAGTCGGCGCACCACTCGTCGATGACCCGGTCCAGGTCCGGCAGCGCGTCGTCCGGATCACCGTCGGCGCCCCGCACCAACTGGTGCAGCAGCCCCGCCGTGCGCAGGGCGAGCCGCCGTCCGGCGATGCGCAGGGCGGCGAGATGGGCGGTGCGCAGGGCCGGCAGGGGGCGCCCCTGGTCACGGACGTCGGGGTCCCACGCGTCGGCCAGGCCGGGACAGACCAGTAAATAGTCGTCGACCGGTGCGAGCAGGCGCGCCGCGTCCGGTGAGCCCGCGAGACGGGGCCGGACCCGGGCGAGGATCAGCTCCAGGAGCCCGGCGTCGTGGCGCAGCGTGCGGCTCACCGTGCGCAGCGCCTCGTCCGGATCGGCGGGCCGGGAGCCGTCCTCGACACCGGCCACGCCCCACATGGGGGCCTCGATCACGGCGGTGACCGTGCCGTGCCGGTGCGGGTGGAACCAGGTGGACTCGACGGCGGCCTCGGTGATGGCCGCGGCCAGGTCGCCCCGGCTCGGGGGCGGGATCCGGTAGACGGCGGGGCCGAGGCCGGGCCAGTACAGGGTGTCGTAGGGACCGAGCTCGCGCGGGATGCCGAGCCGGGTCGCGGTGTGCGCGACACGCTGGGCCAGGCCCGGCAGGTCGCGGGTCAGTTCGACGAAGCCGCCGCCGACGTCGACACCGTGCAGGGAACACTGGAAGAAAGGTTTCAGTTCGTCCTGGACACGGAGCAGGGCCCGCGTCTCGGGGAGCGTGGCGGCCTCCGCGCCGTCGGGCAGCCACTCGGGCTGTTCGAGGAAGCCGGGACGGAAGAAGTTCCGGAAGTAGTGGCCCAGGGTGTACGGGCCGGACAGCCAGCCCTCGTTGCGGCGCAGGCCGTCGGGGTCCAGGCACAGCAGCAGGTTCCAGGTGGTGTCCGCGCCGTCGGCGAGGCGGGGTTCGGCCAGGACACGCTCGGCCAGCCGCAGCGCGGTCGCGCCGCCCACCGGCTCGTTGGCGTGCGGTCCGGCGACCACCAGGGCCTGCCGGGTGCCGTGCCCGACGGACATCAGCCACAAGGGTGTTCCCGCGCGGGACGTCCCGACCTGGCGCAGCCGGGCGTCCCTGGGGCGCCGGGCGACGAGTGCGGCGGCCCGGGCGCCCAGTTCGTCCACGGTCGGGTAGCGGAGGAGTGGCGGCAGGGCGCACCTCCACAATGTGGTGCCGTCGGTTCACCTGGTGTACATGGTGTAAGCACAGTCAGTCATGGCTCGCCGGGTACGTCAACACCGCGGTACGCAAGGGAGTTCGAGGCCCTGGTGCCGGTTCGGGCCGGTTCAGTCCGCCGCGAGCCGGAACGCGATGCTCCCGAAGCCGATCTGGTCGCCCTCGCGGACGACGGCCGCGCCGATCACCCGGCGCCCGTTCACCGTCGTGCCGTTGCTCGAGCCGAGGTCGCGCAGGACCCACATGCCGCCCTGCCGGCTGAGTTCGGCGTGCACGCGCGAGACCGTCTCGTGGGTGAGCCGCAGCCCGCTGGCGGGGTCCCGGCCTATCCGCAGCGCGTGCGTGGCCCCCGGGTGCGGCAGCAGCAGCTTGGGCAGCTTCTCGGCCTGCCAGGCCCGGCGCAGTCGTACGGTGAAGCCGGAGACCGCCTCGACCGTGCCGAACACCGCGCGCGCGAAGCGGCTCTCCGTGGGCAGGTCGGCGGTGAGCGCGGCGAGTTCGTCGGAGCGGCGCGCGGTCAGCGCCAGTTCCATGCGCCGGACGAACGTGTCGTGCGACAGCCGCCCCTTGGCGACACCGTCGCGCAACACCTCCAGGGCCCGGTCGCGCTCCGCGTCGGACAGCCGCGCGGGGTACGTGTGGAACTCGAAGGACGACGTCACGCTCGTGATTGTCGGTCAGTGAACCCCGAGTGTCCAGAAAACACAGAAACGGCGCGCCCGTGCCTGTACCTGGACGACACCCCCCGCAAAAGGGAGCATTCAAAGGCGGATTGATCGTGTTTGAAGGACCATGGACGGGCTACATCACGGTGAGCAGACGAAGGGGAACCGTCCGTGCAGTTCGAGGTGTGGGCACCGCAGGCCGACCGGGTGACGCTCCATTGCGGCGGGGTCACGCGCGCGTTGGAGCGCGATCCGGCGCGTGAGGGCTGGTGGAGCGGCGAGGCGAAGGCGGCCGACGGCACGCGGTACGGGTTCGCGCTGGACGACGGCCCCGTGCTGCCCGATCCGCGCTCCCGCCGGCAGCCGGACGGCCCGGACGGCCTGAGCGCCGTCGTCGATCACGGACGGTACGCCTGGCACACCGAGTGGGCGGGCCGGCCGCTGCCGGGAGCTGTCCTGTACGAGCTGCACGTGGGCACGTACACGCCGGAGGGCACCCTCGACGCGGCCGCCGAGCGGCTCGGCCACCTGGTGGAACTGGGGATCACCCACGTCGAGTTGATGCCCCTGTGCCCCTTCCCCGGTCGGCACGGCTGGGGGTACGAGGGGGTGTCGCCGTGGGCGGTGCACGAACCGTACGGCGGCCCCGAGGCGCTGCGCAGGTTCGTGGACCGGGCGCATGGGCTCGGGCTCGGGGTGGTCCTGGACGTGGTGCACAACCATCTGGGCCCGTCGGGCAATCACCTGCCGGCGTTCGGACCGTACTTCACCGACCGGCACCACACCCCCTGGGGTGCCGCGGTCAACCTCGACGGGCCCGGCTCGGACGAGGTGCGCGCCTTCCTGCTCGGCAGCGCGCTGGCGTGGCTGCGGGACTACCGGATCGACGGGCTGCGGCTGGACGCGGTGCACGCGCTGGCGGACACGCGCGCGTGCCACTTCCTGGAGGAGCTGTCCCGGGCGGTGGACCACCTCGGCGCCGACACGGGCCGGCCGCTGTTCCTGATCGCCGAGTCGGACCTGAACGACCCGCGCGTGGTCACCGCGCGCGCGGAGGGCGGCCTCGGCCTGCACGCGCAGTGGAGCGACGACTTCCACCACGCCCTGCACGCCGCGCTGACCGGCGAGTCCCAGGGCTACTACGCGGACTTCGCGCGCGCCCCCCTCGCGGCCCTGGCCAAGACGCTCACGGGCGGCTTCTTCCACGACGGCACGTACTCCAGCTTCCGGGGCAGGCACCACGGCCGCGCCCTGGACCGCGGCCGGGTGGCCGCGCACCGGCTCGTCGGCTACAGCCAGACCCACGACCAGGTCGGCAACCGCGCCCAAGGCGACCGGCTGGCGGCCGTGCTCTCCCCCGGGCTGCTGGCCTGCGCGGCGGCGCTGACGCTGACGGCCCCGTTCACGCCGATGCTGTTCATGGGCGAGGAGTGGGCGGCGGGCACGCCCTGGCAGTTCTTCACCGACCACACCGATCCCGAGCTCGCCGAGGCCGTACGCCGGGGCAGGCGGCGGGAGTTCACGGCGCACGGCTGGGCCGAGGAGGACGTGCCCGATCCGCAGGACCCGGCGACCCGCGACCGCTCCTGTCTGGACTGGTCCGAGCCGGAACGCCCGCCGCACGCGCGCGTGCTGGACTGGTACCGCCTCCTCATCGCGCTGCGGCACAGCCATCCCGACCTCACCAACCCCGATCTCGCGGACACGAAGGTGGCGTACGACGAGGAGGCCCGCTGGCTGGCCTTCCGGCGCGGTGACGTACGCGTGGCGGTGAACCTCGGCAAGGAGCAGGCGGCGATCCCGCTGGGCACCCGTCCGGCCCGGGTGCTCGCCGCGTGGGAACCGGTGGAGCGTCCGGGGACGGACGGCGTCCTGCTGGTGCCCGGGGAGTCGTGCGTGGTGCTGGAACAGAGCTGACGGAACGGGCGGGGCCGACCGGGAGCCGGGGCGCGGACCCTGGGGTCCGGTCACCCAAGGGTCCGGAGGCCCGGTGACCTGGAAGCCCGGTGACCTGGAAGCTTGGTGACCTGGAAGCCCGGAGGTGAGGTCCGGTCGCCCGGAGGTCCGGGGCCCGATGCCCCGGGGCCGAAGACCCGGGGCCCGAAAACCCGGGACGCGGAGGCGCGGTCGCCCGGGGCGCGGCCCCGGAGGCGTGAGGCCCAAGAAGCACGGCCGTCCGGAGGTCCGGAGGCCGGAGGCCGGAGGTCCGAAAGCCCGGAGGCGCGGAGGCCCGGAGGCGCGGCCAGCGAAGCGTGAGGTCCAGGAGGCACGGTCGTCCGAGGGTCCGGAGCCCCGGAAGCCTGCGGCTCCGGGGCTCCGGACCCTCGTCAGGGCTGTTCCGCGTCGTCCGGGCCCTCCTCGCGGAACTCCGTCACGCGCTCCAGCAGGATCGCCTCCCAGGCGCGGCGCAACTGTGTGCGCAGCAGCGGCAGCGGGCTGTCGCCGCGGCCGTCCAGACGCTCGGCGAGAGCGAGGACCGTGTCGCAGCGGGCCAGCCACAGGCCGCGCAGGCAGCTTCGGGCGCCGTAGCCGGCGAGGGTCGCGGCGCGCACGGCGGCCGGGGAGCCGACGGCGAGCGCGAGTCCGGCGATGTCCTCCGCGGGGTCGCCGACGACCGCGTGGGTCCAGTCCAGCACCCCCCGCACCCGGCCGTCGGCGCCGACCACGAGGTGCTCGCCCCGCAGACCGTGGTGGACGAGGACGGCCGCGCCGGGCCGGGCGGCGAGCTGGGCCGCCCCCTGCGGGGTGAGCTGGTGCAGCAACGCGGCGTCGAACTCGTCTGCGGCGCACAGGAGTTCCGCGGCCGGTACGGCCATCCGGCGCAGCGCCTCCAGGGAGCGGGCCGGGGCGTGCGGTACGCCGAGGACCTCGATCTGCCGGGCGGGCACCTCGCGCATCCCGGTGAGCAGTCCGGCCAGGTCGGCCTCGCCGACGGCCGACACCTCGTGCTGCTCCGCGGTACCGCCGGGCACCTTGGTGTCCAGGGTGTAGGCGAGTCCGGGCGCCCAGTCGCCGTGCGCCACGCTGACCGGTACGGCGACCGGGACATGGGGGCGGACGAGATCGCGCAGGCGCAGTTCGCGGCGGCGCCGGGCGGTCGCCTCGCGGTCGGTGGCGAGGCGCAGCACATGGCGGGTGCCGACCCACCAGGTGGTGGACCCGCCGTCCTCGGCGACGGGCCGTACGTCGGGTCCGGCGGCGTCCTGCGCACCGGCGCCCGCCTCGCCCGTCCTGCCCTCCCCGCCTTCCTTCGTCAGGGAACGGACCAGTCGGCGGACGGTGTCCGCGGTCGGTGTCGGTGCCTGGGTCATGGGCCGCGCCGTCGCTCGGGGGTGTCGTCTCACGGGTTTCCTGGAGGTCCTTCGGACCGGGCCGTCAGTCCACGACGACCATCTCCCGGGTCGTGTCGTTGAGGCGGCGGCCGCCGTCCTCGGTCACGGTCACGATGTCCTCGATGCGCACCCCGAAACGGCCGGGCAGGTAGACGCCGGGTTCGACGGAGAAGC
Source organism: Streptomyces sp. NPDC001443 (assembly GCF_053597355.1). NCBI lineage: Bacteria > Bacillati > Actinomycetota > Actinomycetes > Kitasatosporales > Streptomycetaceae > Streptomyces > Streptomyces sp. NPDC001443. The sequence continues at coordinate 215,609 of NZ_JBSFIA010000005.1, read as the reverse complement.
ACATGCCGGGGACCAGGGGCTGCTCCTCGCCCTCGATCATGTACGGCGGCTCATGGGTGGTGACGCCGATGCCGTGACCGGTGCGGTGGATGAAGTACTGCCCGTACCCGGCGTCCTCGATGACCCGGCGGGCGGCCCGGTCGACCTCCTGGCAGGCGACGCCCGGCCGTACGGCCCGGAAGCCCGCCTCCTGGGCCGCGCGCACGAGGTCGTGGACCGTCCGTTCCTCGTCCGTGGGCTCGCCCACGTGGACCGTGCGGCTGGTGTCGGAGCCGTAGCCGTCCTTGAGTCCGCCGAAGTCGAGGACGACCATGTCGCCGCGTTCGATGACCCGGTCGCCCACCTCGTGGTGCGGGTTGGCGCCGTTCGGTCCCGAGGCGACGATGGTGAAGTCGACCTGGGAGTGACCGTGGTGGCGCAGCAGGCCCGCGAGGTCGGCGGCGACGTCGGATTCCCGGCGTCCGGCGAAGCGCACGTCGCGGATCTCCTCGAACGTCGCGTCCGCGGCGGCGCCCGCGGCGGCAAGCAGCTCCAGCTCGGCCGGGTCCTTCACGGCGCGCAGCATCGGCAGGGCGACGGTGAGGGAGGCGTACGAGGCGCCGGGCAGCGCCTGCTGCAGCGCGAGCAGATGCAGCGCCCAGGCGTTGTCGCTGATCCCGAAGGAGCCCGAGGCGTCGAGGAGGCCCGCGGTGAGCGCGTAGGGGTCCTTGCCGTCGGTCCAGTCGCGCAGCGCCAGGGCGGTCGCCCCCGTGGCCTTGGCGGCGTCGGGGGCCTCCAGGGCGGGGACGACGAGGACGGGGTCCTGCCCGGCGGCGAGGAGCAGCAGGGTGAGGCGCTCGGTGGCCGCAGGGGGCGCGTAGCCGGTGAGCCAGACGAGGTCGGGGCCCGGTGCCACCAGGAGCCCGGCCAGCCCGGCGTCGGCCGCGGCCCGGGCGGCCCGGTCCATCCGGTCCCGGTAGTCGTCTGCGGTGAAGCGCGCGGCCGTGCTGCCGGTCATCCGGGCCTCCCTGGGTGGACGAAGAGGGGCTACGGGCAGCATCCTGCCCGGCCGGAGGGGCCCGCGCGAGCCGGTCGGCCGAGGACGGGACGGTGTCGTCAGACGACGACGCCCGGGACGGCCCTCAGTCGCTGGTGGGCTCCGTCGTGGTGCCGGACGGTCAGGGTGACCTCCCTGCCGGGGCGGGCGCGGGCGACGGCGTGCGCGAGGTCGGCCGCCGAGCCGATCCGGGTCCTGCCGAAGGCGATCAGCACGTCTCCGCGGACCAGCCCCGCCGAGTAGCCGGGGCCGGGGACGTGGACGCCGACGACCAGCGCCCCGGACCGCCCGGCGTCGACCGCCTCGACGCCGAGGGCCGCCGTGGGGACGGCGGGCGGCAGGGACGGCATCGGGGACACCGGGTACACCGGTGCCACAGCGGCGCCGGAGCCGTCGGCCGCGGACCCGGGGCCGGCGGCCGCCGGTCCGTGGGAGGCCGCCGCCCGGCGCTGGAGCTCGGCGAGCTTGCCCATGCTGATCACCGTCGTCCCCACCGTCCCGAGGCCCACCCCGGACAGCACCAGCGCCGTTCCCAGGAGCAGGCCGAACAGCAGGGTCGTGAGCCGCCGGCCGCGGCGGCGCGCGGTGTGCGGGCGCCGGGTACCGCCGGCGGGCCCGCCGGCGCCCGAGGGCCGCTGTCCGGGCATCGGTCCGGGACGCAACGCGCTCTGTCCCAACGCACTCTGTTCCATGGATCGCCTCCGCCCGGTGCTCTACCCGCGGCACCGGCGTGGCACGAGACACGAACGAGTGAGACTGACCCGGGGCCGGGGACGGGCATCATCCGGTGGACGTGCCCCGCACCCCGCCGCCGCGCCGATGCTAGGCGCAGGAGGGGCACAGCCCCCGGTAGGTGACCTCGACCTCGGAGATCGTGAAGCCGAACCGTTCCACCGCCGGAAGGTCGGCCAGCGGATCGCCGGCGGGGTGGACGTCGCGGATCAGGCCGCAGTTGGAGCACACGAGGTGCTGGTGCGGTCGGTGCGCGTTGGGGTCGTAGCGCTTGGCGCGGCCGTCGGTGGAGACCTCTATGACCTCGCCGAGGGTGACCATCTCGCCGAGCGTGTTGTAGACGGTCGCCCGGGAGATCTCGGGCAGCCGCTGGGCAGCACGGGCGTGCACCTCGTCGGCCGTGAGGTGCACGTGGTCGCCGTCGAGGACCTCCGCAACGACACGCCGCTGGGAGGTCATCCGCCAGCCGCGGCCTCGCAGTCGCTCCAGCAGGTCACTCATATCGGTTCACCTATTCGCGTTCGGTGGGACATCCCGGATTTTACCAGTGGACATCCGGGTTCCTATCGGATATGGGTTTAGTGTGCTTCTTGACTAAGACTCTGTCCATTGTAGGATCGGATCAGGCGCTGGCCAAGGGACAAAAAGACACCAGTACGACAGGAGTGGACGCAGTGACCGTGCGAGGCTTTTCTCGCGCTCACCGCAGCTCTACGGGAGTCGGTGTCCCGTCCGTCCCTCCTCCCGCGGCCCCTGAGCACAGTGATCCGCCCCGTCCGGAAGGATTCCCATCCCATGTCCGAGAACCACGACGCCATCGTCACCGACGCGAAGTCCGGGGGCGCAGGTGGTTGCCCGGTTGCGCACGAGCGCGCCGCGCACCCGACGCAGGGCGGCGGAAACCGCCAGTGGTGGCCGGAACGGCTCAATCTGAAGATCCTTGCCAAGAACCCCGCCGTGGCGAACCCCCTGGGCGAGGACTTCGACTACGCCAAGGCGTTCGAGAGCCTCGACCTCGCCGCCGTGAAGCGGGACATCGCCGAGGTGCTCACGGACTCGCAGGACTGGTGGCCGGCCGACTTCGGCAACTACGGCCCGCTCATGGTCCGGATGGCCTGGCACAGCGCCGGCACCTACCGGATCAGCGACGGCCGCGGCGGCGCGGGCGCCGGACAGCAGCGCTTCGCCCCGCTCAACAGCTGGCCGGACAACGGCAACCTCGACAAGGCCCGCCGTCTGCTGTGGCCGGTCAAGAAGAAGTACGGCCAGAGCATCTCGTGGGCCGACCTCATGATCCTCACCGGCAACGTCGCCCTGGAGACGATGGGCTTCAAGACCTTCGGCTTCGCCGGCGGCCGCCCGGACGTCTGGGAGGCGGACGAGGACGTCTACTGGGGCCCCGAGACCACCTGGCTCGACGACCGGCGCTACACCGGTGACCGCGAGCTGGAGAACCCGCTCGGCGCGGTCCAGATGGGCCTCATCTACGTCAACCCCGAGGGTCCGAACGGCAACCCCGACCCGCTGGCAGCGGCCCGCGACATCCGTGAGACGTTCCGCCGGATGGCGATGAACGACGAGGAGACGGTCGCCCTGATCGCGGGCGGTCACACCTTCGGCAAGACCCACGGCGCGGGCCCGGCGGACAACGTCGGCGCCGACCCCGAGGCCGCCTCGATCGAGGAGCAGGGCCTGGGCTGGAAGAACTCCTTCGGCACCGGCAAGGGCGCCGACGCGATCACCAGCGGCCTGGAGGTCACCTGGACCTCCACGCCGACGCAGTGGGGCAACGGCTTCTTCGACAACCTGTTCGGCTACGAGTGGGAGCTGTCCCAGAGCCCGGCCGGCGCCCACCAGTGGGTGGCGAAGGACGGTGCCGGCGCCGGCACCATCCCGCACGCCCACGACGCGTCGAAGAGCCTGGCCCCGACCATGCTGACGACCGACCTCGCGCTGCGCATCGACCCGGCCTACGAGCAGATCTCGCGCCGCTTCCACGAGAACCCCGAGGAGTTCGCGGACGCGTTCGCCCGCGCCTGGTTCAAGCTGACCCACCGCGACATGGGCCCGCTGGCGCGCTACCTCGGCCCGGAGGTCCCGTCCGAGGTGCTGATCTGGCAGGACCCGATCCCCGCCGTCACGCACGAGCTCGTCGACGCCGACGACGTGGCCGCCCTCAAGACCCAGGTCCTCGCCTCGGGTCTGTCGGTGTCGCAGCTCGTGTCCGCCGCGTGGGCGTCCGCCTCGTCCTTCCGCGGCAGCGACAAGCGCGGCGGCGCCAACGGCGCGCGCGTACGTCTTCAGCCGCAGAGCGGCTGGGAGGTCAACGACCCCGACCAGCTCGCCCAGGTGCTGCGCACCCTGGAGGGCATCCAGGAGTCCTTCAACGCCGCCCAGTCCGGCGGCAAGGAGATCTCCCTCGCCGACCTGATCGTGCTCGCCGGCTCCGCGGCCGTCGAGAAGGCCGCCGAGGACGCCGGTGTCGACGTCGAGGTCGCCTTCACGCCGGGCCGCGCGGACGCCTCGCAGGACCAGACCGACGTGGAGTCGTTCGCCGCGCTGGAGCCGGCCGCCGACGGGTTCCGCAACTACCTCGGCAAGGGCAACCGCCTGCCGGCCGAGTACCTGCTGCTGGACCGGGCGAACCTGCTGACCCTGAGCGCGCCGGAGATGACGGTCCTCGTCGGCGGTCTGCGCGTGCTGGGCGCGAACCACAAGCAGTCGTCGCTCGGTGTCCTCACCGCCACCCCCGGCGTGCTGACGAACGACTTCTTCGCCAACCTGCTCGACCTGGACACGACGTGGAAGGCGACCTCCGAGGACGCGTCCACGTTCGAGGGCCGCGACGCCTCCGGCCAGGTCAAGTGGACCGGCAGCCGCGCCGACCTGGTCTTCGGCTCCAACTCCGAGCTGCGCGCGCTCGCGGAGGTCTACGCGAGCGACGACGCGAAGGAGAAGTTCGTGAAGGACTTCGCCGCCGCGTGGACCAAGGTCATGGACCTGGACCGGTTCGACCTCGTCTGACCGTCCGTCCCACCTCCCGCGCCTGACAGACGTCCGGGCCGGCCCGCACGGGCCGGCCCGGACGTCTTCGCGCAGTGGCGGCCGGGCCGTCCACCGCCCTCACCGCACCGGGGTCGCGGCCCCGCCGTCGAGCAGCGCCTCCGCCAGCCCGGCCGCCGGGCCGCCCGGCGCGCCCAGGCACACCAGTTCGGTGCGGTGGACGACACGCGGCCGCGTGAGCGGCACGGCGACGGCACCCGGCACCCCGGTGGCGGCCGACCGGGGCAGCAGGGTCAGCCCGTGACCCGCGGCCGCCAGGGCGGTGAGGACCCGGACGTCGGTCCCCTCGTACCGCAGCGCCGGGCGGAAGCCGGACCCGTCGACGGCGGCCCGGAGCCGGTCCAGCGGCAGTCCCGCGTCGGGCGCGTCCAGCCAGCGCGCGTGGGCGAGGTCGCCGAGGCGCAGCCCGGGGCGGCCGGCCAGCGGATGGGTGTCGGGCAGCAGGACGCAGACGGACTCCTCGCCGACGCCGTACGTCGTCAGGGGTGCCACGTCGGGCAGCCGCAGCGGATCGCTGGGAGCGGCCAGTCCGTCCACCAGTCCGAGGTCCGCCCGCCCGGCGGCGACGGCCTCGGGCACCTCGTCGCGGGCCAGCACCCGCAGGGTCACCCCGGCCCGCGGAAGCGCCGCCACGGTACGGGGCCCGAGCGCGGTCGCGGTGGTCGCGAGCGTCAGCCCGTGCTCGGGTGCGGCGGCCCTGCGCACGACGTCCGCGCGGGCCGCCTCCAGGCGCAGCAGCAACGGGCCCGCGTGCTCCAGGAGCCGCTCGCCCGCCGGGGTGGGAACGACCGGGCGGCGGGTGAGCAGGCCGGTGCCGAGGTCCTGTTCCAGCGCGGCGATGTGCTGGGAGACGGCGGACTGGGTGTAGCCCAGCTCGCGGGCGGCCGCCGAGAAGGAGGCGAGGCGGGCCACGGTGACGTAGGTGCGCAGGAGATGCGGGTCCATGCCGCCCCAGCATGCCATCAGCGATGCTTATCAGGCGTGCAGGAATCATCGTTGGACGTGAACTGCGGGCGCACACAGGATGAGGTGCATGACGCACTCCCACACGGCGAGGATCGCCCTGGTCGGCGACCGTTCCCCCGAGGTCGCCTCGCACGCCCGTATCCCCCTGCTGCTGGACGCCCTGGCCGAACGCGACGGGCTCGTCCTCGACGCCTACTGGATCCCCTCCGAGGACGCCGCCGCCGAGGGCGCGGTACGCGGCTTCGACGCCGTCTGGGTGCTGCCGGGCAGCCCGTACCGCAGCGAGGCGGGCGTGCTGTCCGCGATCCGGACCGCACGCGAGGAAGGCATCCCGTTCCTCGGCACCTGCGGCGGGTTCCAGCACGCGCTGCTGGAGTTCGCCCGTCACGTCTGCGGACTGACCCGGGTGGCGCACGCCGAGAACGAGCCGGACGCCGACGACTTCCTGATCGAGCCGCTGGTCTGCTCCCTGGTCGGCCACGAGGCGGCGGTGACGGTCGAGCCGGGCTCGCTGGCCCAGTCCGTGATCGGCGCGGAGCACACCGTGGAGCGCTACTTCTGCGCGTACGGCCCCTCCCGCCACCTCGACACGCTGCGCGCCCACGGACTGCGCTTCTCCGGCCACGACGCGGACGGCCACGTCCGGATCGCGGAACTGCCCGGCCACCCCTTCTACTTGATGTCCCTCTTCCAGCCGGAGCTGTCCGGCGACGGCTCGCGCCCGCACCCGATGGTCCGGGCGCTGGCGCGGGCGGCCGTGGAACACGCGGGCCGGTTCAGCCGGCCGCGGGGGTGAGCGCGGGCGGGCGGTTCGGCAGGAAGCCGTGCGAACGGCGGGCCAGATAGGCGGACTTGTAGCGGTCGACCGTCCGGTGCCAGTTCAGGATGCCCGCCATCCAGTTCTCCAGATCGGACACATAGCCCCGCATCACCTCGCGTGCCTCCTCCGACAGGCCGAAGTCGTCGTAGAGGACGGGCAGTTCGTGCGCGACGACGTGTTCGAACTGGCGCATGCGCTGGTTCATCAGGTCGGCGACCACGCGCAGGGCGGCCGGGTAGTCGCAGCCGAAGAAGTTCTGCACGACGAGGACGGCGTTGTGGATCTCGCCCTCGTACTCGATCTCCTTCTGGTACGAGAAGACGTCGTTGAGCAGGCAGGCGTAGTCGACGGCCGCGTTCTCCAGGGAGCGGACGGGGCCGCTGCGGTACACCTCCGGCGGGACGGCGGGACCGTGGCCGAGCCGGCACAGGCTCAGGGTGAGGTCGGAGCCGAAGGTGGCGCGCCGCATCTCCAGGTAGTCGACGGGGTCGGGGATCCGGTTCTGGAGCTGGTTGGCCAGCTCCCACACCCAGCTCTCGGTCATCTTGTCCACGGACTCCTTGAGCGTGGAGCGGGCCTCGGCGGTCATCCCCGCCGTGGTGCGCGCCCACAGGTCGGTCAGCCCGCGCTCCAACGCGCTCGCGGGGACCGGGACCGCCTCCCCGGCGACGGGCATGCACTCGGACAGGCGCCGGACCGCCTGCCGGGCGGCGGCGAGGTCGCCGCGGTGTCCGAAGACGAGCGGGAAGTAGTCGTCGCCGTAGGTCCCCCAGGCCAGCCAGCGCGAGCCGATGTCGAGGCCCTCGGGGGTCGCGTCCGGGTCGAGACCGGCCGCGCACAGCGGGAGGTCGGCCGCGGCGAGCCGGTCCTCGTCCCACACGCCCTCCGCCAGCATGCCGACACGGTGCATCCAGCCGGTCAGCCGGTGGCGGGCGCCGTCGAGGTGCGGGCTGAGCTCCACCTCGAACGGCATCCGGAAGTCGGGCAGCAGGCTGGGGCCGACCTTTTGGCGCGGCACGTGCGCGTGGGCGCGCAGGCGTTCCGCGGCGGCGGCGGCGAGCAGCGCGCCGATGTCCGAGGCGGAGGTGCCGGGCCCGGTCGGGCCGTGCCAGAACGGCACGACCCGGGCACCCTCGTTCATGTACCGGCTGGACCGCAGGTGCCACTCGTGGCCGCCGGACTGCCAGTCCTGGAGCCCCTTGGTGTACGCCGCCACCGCCGCGACCTCGCCGGGGGTCAGACCCCGGTCCACGGCCAGGGCGGGCACCTCGGTCACGGCGGTGTGCTCGAACTGGTGCAGCCGTGAGGTGAGGACGTCGTTGACGATGTCGGCGGCCTGCTGTGCGGTGCAGCCGAAGAAGGTCTCCAGGACCAGCACGCCGTTGCTGTTCTCGCCCTCGTCCTGCACCTCCCGCTGGTAGGAGAACAGGTCGTTGCGCAGGTGCACGGCGTCGGAGAAGGTCTCCATCAGCACCCGCAGCGGCCTCGATCCGGCGACGGACTCGGGGACTTCGGCGGTGGCGTACTCCACGAGACCCGCCGACCAGGGCGCGCCGCCCACCTTGCGGCGCATCTCGATGTACTCGACGGGGTTGGCGACGCGTCCCTCGTCGATGTTGGACAGCTCCCACATCGACTCGTTCAGCAGGTGCTCGGTGGCGACGGCGAAGCGGCGGCGCCAGGCGGCGGACATCGACGGCACGGTGCGGGCCCACAGGTCGGCGAGCCCGGCCTCGACCGGGTTCTGCGGCTGTGGCACGGGAGTTTCCGGGTCCAGCGGCATGAACAGCGGCAGCCGGTCCAGGTGGGCCTTGCCCGCGGCGCGGTCCGGGGTGCGCTTGAACATGTCGAGGAAGTGGTCGTCGAAGAAGAACACCCACACGTACCAGTCGGTGATCAGCGACAGCGCGGGGCCGTCGCAGTCGGGGTGGGTGTAGGCGCAGAGCAGACCGTAGTCGTGCGCGTCGAGATCGGCCTGCTCCCAGATCCCCGAGCCCTCCAGCATGCCCATCTCGCGCGCCCACCGCGTCGAGTGGGTCCGCGCCTCGTCGAGGTGGGGGTTCAACCGCGCGGGGTACGGCATGTAGAAGTGCGGGAGTTCGAACGGCTGCGTCATGGCCGGGCCCTACCCGGGCCCTCCGAGCCGCATCCACCCGGCCGGACATGATCACACCATCGCGTGAATCGAGGCCGAACCGGTCGGATTTCCCGGCCGGTACGCTCCCCCGCCGACGCCCGCCGCCCCGCGTCGGGGTGCGGCCGCCTCAGCCCTTCACCTGGATCAGCGCGTGCCGCCCGCTCGTCCGCCAGCGCTGCCCCTCGGCGGCGTCGAGCGCGTCGCGGGTGGCGGCGTCGAGTCCGGTGACCACGTCGGACTTGAGGGTGCGCAGGGCGGCGACCGGCCCGGGGAAGTAGGCGGTGGCCTCGGCGAACGGAGTGGTCGGCGGCCACCGGCGATCGCCCACCAGCCGACGGTAGTTGAGGTCGCCCTTGAAGACGGTCAGGTCGGCGGCGCCGAACTCCCCGTACAGCTCGGCGGGCATCTCCGCGTACCCGAGCGGGGCGCAGGCGAAGGGGTGGGCGCGCAGCCGGATGCGGCCGTCGGTCAGCGCGTCCCGGACCCGCCGCCCGTACCCGCCGGCCGCGCCCGGCGCCTCGGTGAGCCGGCGGACCGCGTCGAGCACGTCGGCGGTGGTGGCGTCGGAGACGTAGTACGGGTAGGGCTTGATGTGCAGCACCGCCCGCTCCACCCGCCCCTCCTCGAGCAGCCGGGCCACGAGGAGCAGGTCGGGGACGAGTTCGCGGCCCGCGTTGTCGGCGACCAGACAGAGGGTGCCGGTGCCGCCGGGCGGGAGCAGCGACCACAGGGCCGCGCCGGCGTCGGCGACCAGCGCCGGGGTGGTCCCGGCGGCGGGGCCGCCGGGGTCGGACAGCCGGAACCCGAGGTCGGCGCGGTTGCCCCAGAGCGATCCGTGCAGCAGGGCCTCGGCCTGCTCGTCGGCCGGGCGGTCCGCCAGATCGTCGAGGGCGGCCAGTTCGGCGTCCGTCTCCGGGGCGGCCAGCTCGGCGAGTTTGGAGGGCCGGAAGGGGTCGATGCCCTGCCAGGGCCCGGCCGCGAAGTACCCGACTGCTTGGAGGAGTTGACGGTAGAAGTAGCTCTCCGACCACAGCCACGGCACCTCGAACCAGGACCGGCCCGCGTACGTGTCCAGGCCCCAGGTCCGCCACCGGTCCAGGTCGTGCGCGCCGTCGGGAAGCGGTTCGAGCACGCCCTCGGCGCAGTTCTCCAGGAGCGCGTCGAGCGCGCTGCGCACGTCGGGGCCGTAGGGAAGGGCGTCGCGCACCTGGCGGATGATCGCGGGGTGCCGCTCGGCGAGCACGCCGTGGGGGAAGGAGCCGGGTTCGTCGCCCAGGATCACGGGCGGGACGGGGGTGTCGGGCATACGGCTCACCGTATCGGCCGGCTCGGGTCACACCGCGCCGGTCTCCCGCTCCAGCCGGGTGACGAGGGTCAGGTACCTCGGCCGTCGCGGCACCGGCACCAGGCCCCGGATCAGCACCCGCCACATCTCCGCGACACGGCGCGGGAGCCGGGCCACGGGCTCCAGGGAGCGTCCCACGACCCGGGTGCCGACGAAGAAGGAGACGAGGGAGTGGGCGACGGCGTCGACGTCCACGTCCGGGTGGACGTCGGACTCTCGGACCGCGCCGAGCAGCCGGCGGGTGACCAGGTCGAGCCACTCGGTGAACGGGTGCGGCAGCGGCGGACGCACCTCGACGGCGCCGGTGGCGAGCCGGAGTCCGGCCCGGGCGATCGGTCCTTCGACGGACAGGCGCGCCATGCCGAAGGTGATCCGCATCAGGGCCTCCAGGGACGGATACCCCCGGCCGTCGATCCGGCCGGCCACCTGCCGCGAGGCCTGCGACTGGAGTTCCAGGATGGCGTGGGCCAGGTCCTCCTTGGCCGCGAAGTGGAAGTACAGGGCGCCCTTGGTGACCTGTGCGTGCTCGACGATGTCGCTCAGGCTGGTCGACTCGTAGCCGCGTCGGTCGAACAGGTCCGCGGCGGCCGCGATGATCGTCGCGCGGGTCTGTTCGGCGCGTAACTGCCTCGCCATCGGATGGACACTCCCAGGGGCCGTAAAGAACGGGTCATGCCGTTTGTTTTGACTCCCCGCACACGATAACTCAATGCCCGGCCGTACCCACCAGGCATTCAAAGATCGTCGACTCCCCCTGTTCGCCCACGACTTGCAGCATCCCGTCGTCCTGGCAGGTCAGCCCTATCCAGACCGGACTGTCGAGTTCGGCGTACCGATGGAAACGCGCATGATAGGACACAGGGTCCCTTTTCCCCTCGGACCACCACACGGCCGCCTGCCGGGCCGCCTCCAGGAGCAGCATCCCCGGCACGTGGTCGAGCGGGTGGTCGAAGAAAACGGGGTGGGCGGTATCCACCCGCAGTTCCCAGCGGTCCGGTTCGTCCGTCGGGGACAGCACGACGTCGGCGGGCCGGACCCGGGCCACGCCCTCCGGCGGCAGTCCGACCCGCGGGGGCCGGGCCGGGGCGGGGCCGGTCGTACGGCCGGCCCGCAGCCGTTCGTAGACGGCCGCGCTCATGCAGGTGAAACCGACGTCCGCGTACGCCACTTGCTCTCCCGCGCACCGGACCTCCGCCGTGTAGCGGGCGGCGGTCATGCGCGTGCCCCGGTAGCGGACGTCGGTGAAGGCGATGTCGAGGACCGGTTCGGCGGGCAGTTCACCGACGGCCATGTGCTGGGCCGACGTCCACACCCGGAACTCGTCGAGCACGAACCGGTGGCCCAGGGGCACGTCGTACTCGGTGTGCGCGATCAGCGTCCCGCTCTGCCGCACGGTCTCCACGACCAGGAGCGGGTCGTACGCGGTACGGTCGCAGGAGACGTGCAACTCATGGGCCCGCGGCCACTGCGCCGACACCTGGAAACGGTCGGGCCCGGTCCGCTCCCAGTCGGTGAGGAGGGTCTCCGCCACCGCCGCGCGGTGGACGAGTTCGCGGGCCACCGTCGCCGTCATGGACGGGCTCTCGGCTTTCCGACGAGGTCTCGGCATGTCCCTCTCCCTATGGTCTCCCCCGAAGGCCATGGCGGACGGCCAAGTGCCCGATCGAATAAGCGTTAGAGTACGAGGCGACCGGTTTGTTTTCAATGAGATCAGTGGACGACGCCCGATGATCGGGCCGATCCGGCACTCGATCACGGGGTCGGCCGACTCGGCGGTGCGAAGGGGCACTTATGGCAAGACAGGAGCGCGCCATCAGGACGCGCCGGGCGATCCTGGAAGCCGCCGGCGCGGTCTTCGACGAACACGGCTACACCACCACCACCATCGCCATGGTGCTGGAGCGGGCCGAAGTCACCAAGGGCGCCCTGTACTTCCACTTCTCCTCCAAGGAGTCCCTCGCCCAGGCGGTGCTCGACGAACAGGTGCCGTTCGGCGCCGTACCGTCCCAGCCCTGCAAGTTGCAGGAGATCATCGACATGACCTTCGTCGTGGGCATGCGGCTGCTGAGCAACTCCCTGCTGCGGGGCAGCGTCCGGCTCGCGGTCGACCAGTCGACGCCGTCCGGCATCGACTTCGCGGAACCGTTCCGGCAGTGGGCCGAACGACTGACGGAACTGATGGAAGAGGCGCGCGCCCAGGGCGAGTTGCTGCCCACCGTGCGGCCGCGGGACACGGTGGAACTGCTGGTCGGCGCGTTCACCGGCATCCAGTTGATGTCGCGGGCGCTGACCGGCCGCGCGGACCTGGCCGAGCGGTTGTCGGTGCTGTGGACGCACATGCTGCCCAGCATCGCGGTGCCGGGCCTGCTGCCCGCCCTCGACAGCGGCGCCGACCGGGGCGCCCGGGTGCTGGCAGGCGTCGACACGCCGGTCGCGACGTAGCGGGCGGCGCTCGGCGTTCCGGGCGCCCGGCGGCGTTCCGGGTACCGGGCGGCGCTTCGCCGTCGGCTGAACGCGCAGGCCCCGGGCGCCGTACTGGACACAACAGAACCGTTCCCGCGCCCGCCGAGGAGACGTTCCGGATGTCCCGGATGACCGCACACCACCGCACCGCCCTGGCGGCCACCGCCGTGACCCCGCTGCTGCTGAGCCTGTGGACCGCGGCACCCGCCCTGGCGCACGGCGCGCCCACCGGTCCGGCCAGCCGGGCGTTCGCCTGCTCGCCGGAGGGGGGCTCGGCCGGGTCCGCGGCCTGCCGGGCGGCCGCGGCCGCGAGCGGGCAGAACTTCGCCGCCTGGGACGACATCCGGGTCCCGAACGTGAACGGCCGGGACCGTCAGACGATTCCCGACGGGAAGCTGTGCAGTGGCGGCCTGTCCTCCTACAAGGGCCTCGACCTCGCCCGCGCGGACTTCCCGGCCACGCGCGTGTCCCCGGGCGGGACGCTGACGATGACGTACACGGCGACGATCGCGCACGCCGGCACGTTCAAGCTGTTCCTGACGAAGCCCGGTTACGACCCGTCGAAGTCGCTGACCTGGTCCGATCTGCCCACGCAACCGTTCGCCCAGATCACGGACCCGAAGCTGTCGAACGGCGCCTACCACCTCTCGGCCAGGCTCCCCTCGGACCGCACGGGACACCAGGTGCTGTACACGATCTGGCAGACCAGCAGCACCCCGGACACCTACTACTCGTGCTCGGACGTGGTGTTCCCGAAGGCCGCGACGTCCTCGAAGGCCACTTCGGCCGCCAGGGCCACCGCACCCACGAGCACGCCGGCGCACGCGAGCGCGTCGCCCTCCGCGTCCACGCACCGGAGCGCGACCCCCTCCGCGGGCGTGTCGACGCCCGCGGCGGCGCGGACCTCGGAGCCGGCCGCCGTGGCCGCGGCGGCCGACAGCACGCCGGTCGCGGCCGGCACCGACGCCGGGTCCGGGCCCTCCGCGCCGCTCCTGGCGGGCGGCGCCGCCGCGGTGCTGGTGCTCACCGGGGGCGCCGCCCTCTTCACCCGTCTGCGGCGACGCTGAACCTCTCTGCGGGGAGGGTCAGTTGACGGTGACCGCGACGCCCCCGTCCGTCACCGGGGCGTACTTCGCGGTGAAGTAGCCGTTGGCGAAGCACAGGGACGAGCCGGACACCTTGGTGAACTGCTGGTTCACGAAGGAGATGCTGCTGTCGGCGTTGCTCGCCGTGCCGGAGAGCGACGCCGCCTGGTAGACGCAGGTGATCGAGCCGAGCAGGGTGCGCAGTTTGGCCGTGGTCTGGATGGTGGAACCGGCCGCCGGGGTCACGGTGACGGTGCCGGCGGAGGACACGGCGGTGGTGTACGGCAGGTTGTCGACCGTGATGCTGGTGACGCCGAGCACGCCGATGACGTTGCTGGAACAGCTCGCGGAGTCGAAGGTGTGCGACGCCAGGGACTCGGTGGCGGTGCCCGGCGCGGTCGGGTTGTCGCCGACCGTGGCGGTGAACTGCGACGACGTGCAGGAGATGCCGCTCGTTCCGGTCGCGCTCGAGTAGAGGGTGGCGTTGGTGCCGCTGGCCAGGTTGGCGACCAGGGTGTCGCCGCTCGCGACCGGGTTGCCGCCGGCGGTCAGGACCGCGACGTCGTCCGCCGAGGCCGTTCCGGCCATCGGCAGCGCCAGGGCCGCGACGGTGCCGACGAGCGTGAGGAGGGTGCGTGTGCGCATGCGGGTGCCTCTTCTCCGAAGTGGGGGGCGTTGCGGGGGGGGTGCGGGTCGAGGAGCTGGGGGGTGGGGTCGGCGAGGACGCGCTCGGGCGTCCGCCATTGCCGACCCGTGACGCCTTCTCCGTACGTGACGGGCCGGCAACAGCAGCTGCCGGCCTGGGCCGACGACCATGGGGGAGCCGGCGGCCGGGCCGGGCGGAAGGGGCGACCGGTCACGGTGCGCCGGAAGGCGGCCGTGGCGGCGCCGAGAGAAATACGGACTCGTGGGTCACTGGGGACGGAGGCCGGGAACGCGGGCAGTCGCCGCGTCAGGGATCCGGCGCCACGGATCCGGGCTGAGCCAACGAGAGTTGTAGACCTGATGCTCAGTCAACGTCAAGCATGGACAAGGAAGTTGGCGTAAACCGTCGGGTCCCGTAACACCTTCCGAATTCCTTGATCCATAGGCGAAGCACAATCGACACCCTTTTTCCACATCTCTCTTGACCCTTGGCTGTAACCATCGGTAACTTCCTCGGCGGCTACTGCTGCGTAACCGTGAAAGCCCTTGTGGGAGCCGGGAGTCACAAGGAGGCGTGCGCCGCAGCCGCTGTCCGCGCCAGGACAACGCGCCACTGAAGCCCAACCCGCACTGACTATGCCCACGGGAGCAGACATGGCCTCGTCCCCGGACGTCACTCCGTCCGAAGACAACACCCCAGAGAACCCGGAAAGCGGTTCCGCGGCCGCGACGGCGGCGGGCGCCGCCGGATCCGGCCGACGCGGACGTGTCCGGATGCGCCGGGCCGCGGTGATGGCGGTACCGGCCACCCTGGTCGCCGCCGGTATGGCGGTCCTGACCGCGCAGGGGGCGCTCGGCGTGCAGTTCTCGATCTCCGGCATGCCCTTCACCGTCACCGCGACCGAGCTCGACGGCACCGGCTTCGAGCAGTTCGGCGCCCTCGACAACATGGCGAAGGACAGCCCCAACGCGGGCGACACCGGCGGGCAGGTGCTGGTCGTCACCTCGGCCATCAAGGACGCCCACCTCACCAAGCTGTGCCAGAGCGTCGACCTCGGCGGCATCAACCTGCACATCACCGCGGGCGACGGCAAGGACCGGGTGCACGCCACCGACCTGACCACCGACTCCACGCTGCTGTCCGGCGACGCCGAGTTCCACGGCATCGAGATCGGCAACGACGCCAGCGAGCTGAACAAGGCGGGCGTCAAGGGCCCGATCGGCGTCTTCAGCCAGCAGGCCGACACCGTGCACATCGACAACCTGCGGCAGACGAACTACGCCACCACGGCCGGTGTGTTCACCCTGCCGAACCTCCACCTGGGCTTCAGTGACGACGCCTGCTGATCCCGTGCCGAACCGTCCACGGCGGTCACCGCGGTCCGCCTTCCGAGCCTGGCGGGCCCAGCGGCCGTTCTGGGGCGGGCTGCTGCTCGCCCTGGGCGGTGCGTGGATCCTGCTGACCGAGAAGGCGTCGCTGAAGGTCGTCGTGCACATCGGCATGCAGGGCCTCACGGGCTATCTGCTGCCCGTGCTCATGCTGTTGTGCGGGCTGCTGATCCTCTTCAACCCGACGCAGCGGCTCTTCTACTCGATCACCGGCGTCCTGGTCACCCTGGGCACCTGGATCACCTCGAACCTGGGAGGCTTCTTCATCGGCCTGCTCCTCGGGGTGGTCGGCAGTTGCCTCGCCTTCGGCTGGCTGCCGGAGCAGGAACCGCGCCGCAGCCGCCGCGACCGTCGGCGGGAGGCGGCGCGGGCACGGCAGGCCCAGCCGCCGCGGCAGGGCGGGGACACCTCGCCGAAGATGCTGAACGAAGCGGGCGGGCCGGCCTGACACCGGCGGGCGGGGCCGCCCCGCGCCGTCGGGCGCGGCCCACGTCCCGTGGTCCGCGCCCGGCGTTCAGGAGGACACCGGCTCGCCCGTGTCCTCCTTCATCGCCTTCGCCTCGCTCTTGAGGATGCGCATCGACCTGCCGAGCGCCCGTGCCGTGTCGGGCAGTTTCTTCGACCCGAACAGCACGATGACGACGAGCGCCACGATCAGCAGGTGCCAGGGCTCCAGCCCGTTGCGGAGCATGTGCCGCCTCCCCTTCCGCCTGCGGCCCGTCGCAGGTCCGTGAGCGACGGTTGCCGCCTTCGCGCAACTGTACAACCCGGGGGATACGCCCCCGCGAAGGCATGCGTCCACGGACGCACCCGGGTGAACGCGCACAAACCGAGCACGGGTGTCCGGAAGTCACCGGAACTTATCCTCCGGCCCGTTAGTTTCTACGTTGCTGTAGAGACTGACGGCCCGAAGCGCCGTCGGCGCTCATCGGCACACAGCACTGACGACTACCGACATCTGGAGTTCTCATGGCCCTGTGGGACCGCATCAAGGAGTCCGCGTCGACGATGCAGACCCAGCTCGTGGCGAAGAAGAACGACCTCAAGAGCGGCGCCTTCCGCGACGCGAGCATGGCGATGTGCGCCCTGGTCGCGGCGGCGGACGGCACCGTCGACCCGGCCGAGCGGCAGCGCGTCGCCCAGCTCATCGCCACCAACGAGGTGTTGCAGAACTTCCCCGCCGACGACCTGCGCCGCCGCTTCGAGGAGAACCTGGACAAGCTGACGGCCGACTTCGCGTTCGGCAAGGTCAGCGTGTTGCAGGAGATCGCCAAGGCGAAGAAGAAGCCCGCCGAGGCACGTGCCGTGATCCAGATCGGCATCGTCATCGGCGGCGCCGACGGCGACTTCGACAAGACGGAGCAGGCCGTGGTGCGCGAGGCGTGCTTCACGCTGGACCTGCCGCCGCACGAGTTCGACCTCTGATCCTCCCGCCGGCCGGGGAGCCGGGGTCCACCCCCGGTCCCCGGCTCCGGCCTCCGGCTGCCGTTCGGATCCGGCCAAGATCGCCCCCATGATTGACGTGCACGCGCCACACCCCTACTTTCTGACCGACTTGCCGAACCATGTTCGACATTTCGAATGAGAGATGGCATCGGCAGGCCTTTCGTGTCATCCCGTCCCGACGGCGCCCGCACCCTTTTGGAGAACCCGTGCCCGCAGCCCCCCACGCGTCCCGCCGCACGTTCCTCGGCCTGACCGCCACCGTGCCGCTCGCCCTCTCCGGCGCGCTCACCCTGGGCGCCGGAACCGCCCGCGCCGCCGACTCGGCGTACGTCATGGGCTACTTCACCGAGTCCCCGAGCGGCAACGGCACCGACTACGGCCTCCATCTGGCCGTCAGCGCGGACGCGCTGAACTGGACCCCGCTGAACCAGAACAACCCCGTGGTCACCCCCACCGAGGGCGCGGGCGGCCTGCGCGACCCCTTCATCCTGCGCAAGCAGGACGGCACGTTCGTCGTGCTCGCCACCGACCTGAAGGGCACCGACTGGAGTTACGTCAGCCAGTACGTCCACGTCTGGAACTCGACCGACCTGCGCACCTTCACCGGCTACCACCGGCTGAGACTGCACGACATGAACACCCACAGCTGGGCGCCCGAGGCCTACTGGGACGCCGGGCGCGGCCAGTACGGGATCATCTACTCGGCCGTCAACGACAGCGGCCACAACGTCATCATGGTCAACTACACGACCGACTTCGTCACCGCGTCCGCCCCCCAGGTGTTCTTCGACCCCGGCTACGACGTCATCGACGGCGATCTGGCCGTAGGCGTGAACGGCGTCAACTATCTTTATTTCAAGTCGAGTTCGGCGCAGGCATTGGTGGGCGCACGGTCCACGTCGCTCACCCCGGGCAGCTTCACCGCGTTCAGCACCGGCGTCGCGCACGGTGGTACGGAGGCGCCGATCCTCGTCAAGTCACAGGCGACCGGGGCCTGGTGGCTCTGGGGGGACACGTACACCCCGAACGGCGTCTTCTACGCCTGGCAGAGCGGCAGCCTGTCGGCGGGCACCTGGACCGCGGTGGACCAGCGGACGTACACCCAGCCGGTGAACTCCAAGCACGCCACGGTCCAGCCGATCACCACGACCGAGTACACCGACCTGCTGGCCAAGTGGGGCGCGCCGGCCTGGAACCGGCTGAAGTCCTACAACTACCCGGCCCGTTACGTCCGCCACTCCAATTACGCGGGCCGGATCGACGAGTATCCCTTCGACCCGTACCAGGACTCGCAGTGGAAGCTGGTCCCGGGACTGGCCGACAGCGCCGGGGTCTCGTTCCAGTCGGTCAACTACCCGACCCGCTACCTGCGGCACGCCGACTACCAACTGCGACTGGACGTCCACGACGGCACGTCGACGTTCTCCCAGGACGCGACATTCTACCGGACGGCGGGCCTGGCGGACGCGACCTGGTCGTCGTTCCGCTCGTACAACTATCCGACGCGGTACATCCGCCACTCGAACTACGTCCTGCGCATCGACCCCGTCTCCACCGCCACCGAGCAGCAGGACGCGACCTTCCGCGTCGGCCACTGAGCCTTCGGGGGGCCTGCCGGGCGACGCGGACCGCCGCCCTCACCGACGGCGAGGGCGGCGGTGCGGCGTGGGATCAGACCAGGCCGACCGAGGCCAGCCACTCCTTGGCGACGTCCAGCGGGTCCTTGTTCTCCAGCTGCACCTTCGCGTCCAGGGCCAGCAGCGTCTCGGTGTCGAGCTTGGCCGAGACCGCGTTGAGCGCGGCGGCGCCCTCCTTGGAGAGGCCGCCCTTGTAGACGAGCGGCTGCACGTTCTCGAACCCGAAGAGGTTCTCCGGGTCCTGGAGGACGACGTGCTTCTCCTGGGTGATGGTCGCGTCGGTGGTGAAGAGGTCCGCGACCTGCACGGTGTTCTTCTTCAGCGCGGCCTGGGTCAGCGGACCGCCCGCGTCCAGCGCCTTGAAGGACTTGAACTCCAGGCCGTACACGGACTTCAGGCCCACCAGGCCCTGCTGCCGGGTCTGGAACTCCGGCGAGGCGCCGAGGACCAGGTCCTTCGCCGCGTCCTTGAGGTCGGCGATGCTGGACCGGGACGTCAGGTCGTACTTCTTGGCGGTCTCCGCGTTGACCGTGACGGAGTCCTTGTCCTGCGCCGGGGCCGGGTCGAGCAGTTCGAGCTTGGCGTCCAGCTTCGCGCCGATCGCGGCCGTCGTGGCCTCGACCGTCTTCGGCGCGGCCTTCGCGTCGAGGTAGGCAAGGAGCGCGCCGTTGTACTCGGGCAGCACGGTGATGGAGCCGTTCTTGAGCAGACCGTAGGTCGTCTCACGGCTGCCGATGTTCGGCTTGTAGGTGACCTCGACGCCCTTGGCCTTCAGCGCCTCGCCGTAGATGTCGGCGAGCAGGATGCTCTCGGCGAAGTTGTTGGAGCCGACGACGACGGACTTGCCGTCCGCCTTGCCGTCCGCCAGCGGGTCGCCGGCGTCGTCGGAGGAGGAACATCCCGCCAGCAGGGCCGTCGCCGCGGCGAGCGCGACGGCAGCGGCGCCGGGGTGTCTCCGGATGAACGTGCTGCTGAGGACGTTGGAAGTCACGATTCCCGTTCCGGGTTCGGGGGTTGGCTGACCTTGCGGTGGTGCGGTCGGTACAGAGCTCTCCTGATCCAATCCAGCCTGTTCGTGATCAGTCAAGGGGATTCCGGTCACCGATTTGCTTCGATACGCGTCCCGTTGTAAACGCGGCGTGAACGAGCATGAACGAGCCGGACATGGGCCGCGACAGACGGGTTGTAACCGGATCTTGACGTAGAGCGAGGTCCTTGATCGATCAATGAACAGGTAGTCTCCAGGCAGCTCGCGAGGCACGACACCCCTTTTGAGACGATCGAAACCGGTCACGCGACACACCACGCATCGCGCAGCACCCGTGAAGGAGGCCCGGTGTCCACGAATCAGGTGGACGCGCCCTCCCCCAGGCTCTCGGCTCCGTCCGAGCAGGGGGGATCCCCACGGTCGGCACCACCGGCCCCGCCCGGACGCGGGAACGTTCGGGACTTCGCCGACCGGTGGCCCTTCAGGCGCAAACTCAACATTCTCGTCGGCGTTCCGCTCACCGTGGTCGCCGTCCTGCTCGGCTACCTCATCAGCGAGCAGCTGCGGGAGTCCTCCGGCGCCGCGTCGGCGGCCCAGCTGGTCCGCGACAGCACGCAGGTCGCGCAACTCGTCGGCCGGGTGCAGGCCGAGCACCAGCAGGCCATCCTGCTGTCCGTACGGCACCAGGCGGCCTACGACGGCGGCACGCCCTCGTCCGAGGCCTACCGCATGGCGCAGCTGGCCGTGGACACCCAGATCGAGAAGGTGCGCGACACCTTCGGCGACCGGCTGCCGGCCGCCGAGGCACAGGCCCTGCGCGAGGTCGAGGGTCTGGAGAACCTGCGGAACACCATCGAGCAGGGCTATCTGCCCGCCGACAACATCGACCCGGCGTACGCGGGCGCCGCCGAGGGCCTCATCAACGGCCTCGGCCTGGACCGCGACGCCGACCTGGCCGCCACCTTCACCGGCACCCTGCTCGACTCGCTGCTGCGCGCCGACGCGGCGCACGGCGCCTTCGAGACCGGGGTGCTCTCGGCGCGCACCGGTGACACCAACGCGCTCATCGAGTTCACGGGGGCGGTCGGCTCCTACGAGCTGTACACCTACCAGGCCGAACGGTTCGCGCAGTTCGCCTCCGAGGAACAGGCCGACGAGCTCGCCGGCATCGAGCACACGCCCGCGCAGGCCGCCATCATCCGGCACTACGCCGAACTCCAGATCGACCCCAGCGCGCTCCAGGCCGAGACCACCGCGCAGATCCGCGCGGCGCTGAAGGACTCGATCGACTCCTACCCGGGCTACCTGCAGCAGGCCCAGGAGCGGCTGAAGATCACCACCTCGCTGATCGACCAGATCGCCGACCGGGCCGACGACGCCTCCACCGACGCCCAGTGGCGCGCCGGTCTGCTGCTGAGCCTGGCGCTGATCGGGTTCGCCGCCTGGATCGCCTTCTCCGCCGCGGTCCGCCGCTCCGTCATCCGCCCGGTGCAGGCGCTCACCGGGGCCGCGCAGGAGGTCGCCGACGCGGCCGGCCGGGAACTCGCCCGCGTGGCGGACGACGACGCCGAGGCCGAGGACCCGCCGCTGCTGCGTGCGATGCCCGTCACCGCCCACGACGAGATCGGCGAGCTGGCCGAGGTCTTCAACCGGGTGCAGACCACCGCGGTCGCGCTGCTGGAACGTCAGGTGCTCAGCCGCCGCAACGTGGCCGAGATGTTCGGCAACATGGGCCGCCGGGTCAGCAACCTCACCACCCGGCAGCTCGCGCTGATCGACTCCGTCGAGCGCGGCGAGACCGACCCGGCGCTCCTCGAGCACCTCTACTCCATCGACCACATCGCGGTCCGGCTGCGCCGCAACGCGGACAGCCTGATGCTGCTGGCCGGCATCCGCGAGACCGTGCTGGCCTCCGGACCCACCGCCCTCGCCAACGTCGTACGGGCCGCGCTCGGCCAGATCGAGGACTTCCACCGGGTCGAGGTGCACGCCGGGACCACGGTCATGGTGGAGCCGGACCTGGTCGGCGACCTGACCCTGATGGTCGCCGAACTCCTCGAGAACGCCGTGTCGTTCTCGCCCGCGGGCAGTCCGGTGGAGGTGACCGTGCGCTCCGGCGACACCGGCGCGACGATCACGGTCGCCGACCACGGTCTGGGCATGAGCGCCGAACGGCTCGCCGAGGAGAACGGCCGCCTGATCCGTCGCGAGCGGCTGGACCTGGTACCGACGAAGGTGCTCGGCCTCTTCGTGGTGGGCACGCTGGCCCGTCGCTGGGAGGTCGGGGTCGACCTGTCCCGCACCCGGGGCGGCGGTGTGACGGCCGAGGTGACGATCCCGTCGTCGCTGCTGCTGACGATGAGCGCGGTGGCCTCCGGCGGCCCGGCCGGTACGGCCCACGCCGTCTCCGTCTCCGTCTCCGGTACGGCCCACGCCGACGCCCCCGCGGCTTCGGCCGCCACCCCCGCGGCTTCGGCCGCCACCCCCGCGGCTTCGGCCGCCGCCTCCGGGCCCAGGCCGTCGCCCTCCGCCGTACCGTCGGCGGGACGACCGGCCGACGAGCACCCCGGTGCCCTCCCCCGCCGCGTCCCACGGTCCGGGCAGGACCCGGCGGACGCTCCGGGGACGGGCGCCGCGGACCGGCCGGCTCCGCTCGTTCCCGCCCCCCGCGCCGAGGCCGGGGCCCCGGCTCGCGATGCCGACGGCACCGGCGGGGCCCGGCCGCTGCGTCGCCGGGTGCGCGGCGCCACCCTGCGTACCACCGTGGACGCCGGACAGCAGTCCGCGCGGCAGACCGCCGTGCCGGACGACGCCGACGCCGTCCGCTCCGCGCTGGAGGAGTTCGAGGCGGGCGTGGAACGCGCCCACCAGGACACCGCCTCTCATCGTCTGCCGGCCGAGCCGGTCCCGACCACTCTCCACCCGCACGACCCGAACCACCTCCCGGAAGGAGCCGAGCAGTGAGTACGTCGACAGGTGACACCCCGTCGGGCGAGTCCGCGCCGACCGATCTGCAGGCCGCCGCAGCCGACTTCACCTGGCTGCTCAATCGTTTCGCCACAGAGACCGCAGGTGTGGTCGACGCGATCGCGGTGTCCTCCGACGGGCTGCTCATCGCCGTGTCCGAACTGCGCGAGCACGCCGACTCCGAGCGTCTCGCGGCGATCGTCTCCGGCATCACCAGCCTGGCCGCGGGCGCCTCGGGCAACTACGGTCTGGGCGGCCTGAACAAGGTCATCATCGATCTCGAGGGCGGCCATGTGCTGGTCTCCGCGATCGGCAGCGGCGCGGTGCTCGGCGTGGTCACCGACAAGGAGGCCAAGCTGGGCAACATCGCCTACGAGATGACGGTGTTCGCCAACCGGGCGGGCGCCGCGCTCAGCCCCCAGCTCGTGCTCGAACTCAAGAACAGCGTCGGCGCGGCGTCCCGGCGCTGACCGGCCGCCGCCGGTCGCGAGAGAAAAGAGAGCTGCCCATGGCGGACGGCGCCGCACCACCTCCGGAGCCGGAACCGGTCGCGGAGCCTGACCCCGTCGCGGCCCCGGAGCCGGCTCCGGTCGCCGATCCGGGTCCGGACCCGGTTCCGGACCCGGTTCCGGTCGGACCCGCCTCCGCCGTGCGGCCGTTCCTGGTCACCGCCGGCCGGGTGGCGGGCTCGGGAGAGGCCGAGCCCGGACGGACGATGCCCGTCGAGACGCAGCTGGTGGCCACGGTCGCCGGACTGGACGGGCTCGACCGGCTCTCCTTCGAGCGGCGCGACATCGTCGCCGCCTGCCGGCAGCCGCAGTCCATCGCGGAGATCGCGGCCAGGCTGCGGCTGCACCTGAACGTGGTGCGGGTTCTCGCCGAGGACCTGCGCCGCGCCGGGCAGCTGAGCGTGCAGGTGCCGGACGCGGGCCTCACCCACGGCGCGTCCGTCCTGCGCAGGGTTATCGAAGGCCTGCGGGCCATCCCCGACTCCCGAGGAATACTCCGTGACACCGACTGAACCGCTCACCCGGGGCGCGGCCGCGCAGCGCACCGTACGGCCGCCGCTGCCGGTGAAGATGGTGATCGCGGGCGGCTTCGGCGTGGGCAAGACCACCGCCGTCGGCTCGATCTCCGAGATCGAGCCGCTGACCACCGAGGCCGCCATCACCGAGGTCGCGGCCGGGGTGGACGACCTCAGCCACACCCCGCGGAAGACCACGACCACGGTCGCGATGGACTTCGGCTGCATCACCATCGACCCCACCCTGAAGCTGTACCTGTTCGGCACCCCCGGGCAGGAGCGGTTCGGGTTCATGTGGGACGACATCGTCGAGGGCGCGGTCGGCGCGCTGGTCATCGTCGACACCCGCCGTCTGGACGACTGCTACGCGGCCGTGGACTACTTCGAGCACAAGGGCATCCCCTTCGCGGTGGCGGTCAACGCCTTCGACGGGAAGGTGGAGCACTCGCTGGACGAGGTCCGCTGGGCCCTCGACATCGCCGACGGCACCCCGTTGTCGGTGTTCGACGCCCGTGAACGGGGCTCGGTGCGGGACGCGCTCCTCGTCGTGCTGGAACTCGCGCTGGCCCGCACCGAGGACGCCGCGTAGAACCTGTCCGGCCCGGCGTGGGACGCGCCGGGCCCACGCTGGGCCCGGCGCCCGTCAGGTGCCGCGCCGGACTCCCGGCGACACGGTGAGCCTGGCCACCGCCCAGAACGCCGCGAGGGTGACCAGGGCCAGCGCGGCCACCAGGGTGGCGCCGCCGACGACCTTCTCGTAGTTGCGCTGGTAGAGGCCGTCGATGATGTACCGGCCGAGCCCGCCGAGACCGACGTACGCGGCGATGGTGGCCGTCGAGACGATCTGGACGGCCGCCGAACGCAGACCGCCGAGGATCAGGGTGAGGGCGACCGGCAGTTCCACCTGGAACAGGATCCGCGGCTCGGGCATGCCCATGCCCCGGGCCGCGTCCACCGGGGCGGGGTCGACGGAGCGGACCGCCTCGTAGGTGGTGACCAGGATCGGCGGGACGGCGAGGACCACCAGCGGGATCATCACGGGCCCCAGGCCGAAGCCGAGCCAGGTGACCACCAGCACCAGCAGGCCGAAGGTGGGCAGGGCCCGGCCCGCGGTGGCGAGCAGGGCGAGGGCGTTGCCGCCCCGGCCGTAGTGCCCGGTGACCAGGCCGACCGGCAGTCCGATCGCGGCGGCGAGGGCGAGCGCCTCCAGGGAGTACCGGACGTGTTCGAGGACCCGGGTGGGGATGCCGTCGTAGCCGTGCCAGTGGGAGCCGTCGCCGAAGAAGGCGTGGACGAACTGGAGCAGGTTCACCGGGCCGTGCTCTCCTTCGGCATCCAGGGGGTCAGCAGCAGCCGTACGGCCACCAGTGCCGCGTCGGCCAGGATCGCCAGCACGGCCGTCGTCGCCACGGAGTTCACCGCGAGCTCCGGGCGGTTGTAGATCTGGGCGTCGTGCAGCAGGTTGCCCAGCGCGCCCTGGTTGCCGATCAGCATGCCGACGCTGACCAGGCTGATGCTGGAGACGGTGGCCACCCGCAGGCCCGCGATGATCGCGGGCACGGCGATGGGCAACTGCACCTGGACGTAACGGCGTACGGGTCCGAAGCCCATGGCGGTGGCGGCGGCCAGGGTCTCCGGCGGCACCGACCGCACGCCCTCGACGATCGCCGGCACGAGCACCACCATGCTGTACACGGCGAGCGGGATCATCACCGTGGTCTCGCTCTGGCCGGTGTAGTCGATCAGGACGACGAAGAAGGCCAGCGAGGGGACCGCGTACAGCACGGTGGTCACGCCCAGAACGGGTGCGTACAGCCAGCGGAGGCGGACGCAGAGCTGGGCGACGGGCAGCGAGACGACCAGCCCGACCAGGACCGGCACGAGCGCCTCGCGCAGATGCAGGCCGATCAGGCCCGCATAGGTGTGCTGGAGGTCGCTGGGGATGTCGAAGAAGCCGCTCACCGGACGGCCCGCGCGTCTTCGGCGCCGCGGTCCGGGGCGGGCGCGCCGGCGCCGCGGTCCAGGGCGTGCGCGCTGCGGATCGCCTCGCCGACGGCCTGCTGCGACACCACTCCCACGACCCGTCCGGTGCCGTCCACGCCGACCGCCCATCCGGTGGGCGACAGCACGGCTCCGTCGAGGGCGGCCCGCAGCGAGTCCTTCCCGTGCACGAACGGCCGCCCGTGGGGCAGCAGTCGGCCCGGTTCGATCTCCCCCGCCGCGAGGTCCTTCGGGTCGCCCCAGCCGAGGGGTCTGCCGTCCAGGTCCGTGACGAGGAGGAAGGGGGCGCCGGAGGCCGAGCCGCGCGCGGCGATCGTCCCGGCGTCGGTGTCCAGGGCGACGACCGGAGCCGTCTGCAACTCCAGTCCGCCGGACGGGAAGAAGGACAGCCGCCGGATGCCCCGGTCGGAGCCGAGGAAGTCCTCGACGAACGCGTCGGCGGGGTCGGAGAGCAGCTTCGCGGGCGGGGCGTACTGGGCGAGGTGACCGCCGGTGCGCAGCACGGCGACCATCGTGCCGAGCTTGACCGCCTCGTCGATGTCGTGTGTCACGAAGACGATGGTCTTGCCCAGTTCCGCCTGGACCCGCAGGAGTTCGTCCTGGAGTCCCTTGCGCACGATGGGGTCGACGGCGGAGAACGGCTCGTCCATCAGCAGCACCGGCGGATCGGCGGCGAGCGCCCGGGCCACCCCGACGCGCTGCTGCTGGCCGCCGGAGAGCTGGTAGGGGTAGCGCTTGGCGAGCGAGGCGTCGAGTCCGACCCGTTCCATCAGCTCGCGGGCCCGGGCACGGGCCCGGTCCCTGCCCCAGCCGAGCAGCCGCGGCACGGTGGCGATGTTGTCGACGATCGTGCGGTGCTGGAAGAGACCGGCGTTCTGGATGACGTAACCCATGGAGCGGCGCAGGGTGTTGACCGGCTGCTGCCGGATGTCGACCCCGTCGAGGAGGATGGTGCCCTCGCTCGGCTCGACCATCCGGTTGATCATGCGCAGGGTGGTGGTCTTGCCGCAGCCCGAGGGACCGACGAGGACGGTGATCGAGCCGTCCGGGATGTCCAACGAGAGCCGGTCGACCGCGACCGTGCCGTCCGGGTACCGCTTGGTGACTGAATCTATCCGTATCAAAACGCCGAATACCCTTCGGGTTTGGCAGGAATTGCCCTTACTTCGGCCGCGGGTCGTCGTTGCCTGGCCGATGCGGGAAGAGTCTAGTCCGGGTTTGTTACGGCATTCCGGCCTGCGACGCTCGGACTTGAGCCACTTCGGCCTGCGCCACTCCCGTCGCCTGCGTCCTGTGGGGCCGCGGCCACCGGAAGTCCCGGGGTGCGCAGGACCCGTCGCCGGGCGTCCACCGCGTACACCTCGCAACCCGCCCGCGCGGCGGCCCACTCGACGCCCTCCTCGCCCATCGCGAAGGCGGCGGTGGCCACCGCGTCCGCCTCCGTCAGCGTCGGGGCCACGACGGTCACGCTGAGCAGAGCGGTCGCCGGAAGGCCCGTACGGCCGTCGAGGATGTGGTCGCCGCGCTCGTAGCGGGCGGACGTGGCCACCGCGCCGTCGGTGACCTCCAGGACGGCGCAGAGCCGGTCGGCGATCTCGGGGTGCCGTACGCCGACCCGCCACGGCCCGCCGGCCGTCACCACGTCTCCCCCGGCGTTCAGGCAGAACCGGCCGAGTCCCGCGTCCCGGAGCAGCCCGGCCGCCCGCTGCACCGACCAGCCCTTCACCACCGCGCAGGGGTCGAGGCCCCGGCCGGGCAGCCGCACGTCGAACGCGCCCCGGGTCGCCACCCGGTACTCCTCGCACAGGCCGAGCACCTCGGCGAGGTCGGGGCTCACCTCGTCGGCGGACAGCTCGCCCCGGTCGAGCCGGGAGACCTCGCTGTCCGCCCTGAAGGGGCTGAACCGCTCGTCGACCTCGCGCAGCCGGCCGAACAGCGCGTCCGTGACGCCGTCGGGGACGTACGGATCGTCGATCCGCAGCGAGACCGGGAACCCCATGACGTGTTCGACGCGCCGCACGTCAGGCGCCCTCGGCGTCGAGGGCGGCCTGGAGCGACTCCCGGTAGCCGTCGCTCGTGATCGTGGCGCCGGACACCGTGTCGACGTCCGCGCTCTGCGCCTGGAGCGTCTCCGCGATCAGCTTGGGCACGGCGGCCGCCGTCTGCGGGTGGTCCGGCTGCCGGAGCATCCGCACGGAGGCGATCCGGTCGCCCTCGAACGTCACCTCCACCTGCACGTCACCCTTGTCGGTGTGCACCGTCGAACCCGCGACGGCCTTCCCCGAGCCGCCCGAGGACGCCGAGGAGGAGCCCGGCGCCGCCGCGGGCGCCGCGGCCTCGGCCGACGACGACGTCCCGCCGGACGGTTCGTAGCGCCACACCGGGACGAGGCCCGCGACGCTCAGGACCAGAACAGGTATCGCTCGTTTCACGGTCTTTCCCTCTTTCCTTTCCCTCTTCCCGTTTCCCCGGCCCTCGTCATCCCGCCAGGCTGAACCGCTCGAAGTGGATCTGCGGTCCGGGCACGTCCAGCGCCCGCAGGGAGGCGAGCACCGCGTTCATCATGGGCGGCGGTCCGCACAGGAAGACGTCCCGGTCGGCGATGTCCGGCACCAGCCGGGCCAGTTCGGCAGGGGCGAGCCTGTCGGGGCTGACCGGACCGGTCACCAGGTGCAGTTCGGCGCCCTTGACCCGGGCCAGCTCGCGCAGCTCGTCGTACAGGACCGCGTCCCGGTCGGTGGCGACGCGGTAGACGACGACGGCGTGACCGTGCAGTTCCTCCAGGAGCGCCCTGATCGGGGTGACGCCGACACCGCCCGCGATGAGCACGGACTCGGGCCGGGTGCGGTGCAGGGCGGTGAAGGCGCCGTAGGGGCCCTCGGCGAAGACGCGCGTGCCGACCTTCAGGTGCCGCAGCGCGGCGGTGCCGTCGCCCGCCGTCTTGGCGGTGAGGCGCAGCGAACGGCCGTCCGGGGCGGCCGACAGGGAGAACGGGTTGGCCTGCCACCAGCGGTCCTTGGTGAGGAACCGCCACAGGAAGAACTGGCCGGCCCGGGCGGGCAGCCGGTCCAGGTCGCGTCCGGTGATGTGGATGGAGACGACCGTGTCCGACTCGAGGACGACGGCCGACACCCGGAGCCGGTGCCGCTGGTTGCGCCACAGCGGCAGCACGGCCCGGCCGACGGCGACCGAGCCGAGGGCCAGGCCCCACACCGTGTACCAGTAGGTCTTCGCGGCGGCGGACGCGGTGAACGTCGTACCGACCGCGACCTGGTGGGTGAAGGCCAGGACGACGGCCACGTAGGTGTACAGGTGGATGAAGTGCCAGGTCTCGTACGCCAGCCGGCGCCGGGCGTACCGGGCCGAGGCGGCGCCCACGACGAGGACGATCGCGAGGGCGACGACGGCCCGCAGCACGCCCTCGGCGGTCTCGGCGAGGTCGACCACCTGGCTCACCGGGTCCATGCCGGAGGAGTCGGCGTAGCCGAAGGCGATGAACACGACGTGCGCGAGCAGGGTCCACAGGATGCCGAAGCCGGTCCAGCGGTGCCAGGAGGTCAGCCGGTCCATGCCGATCCGGCGGTCGAGCCAGGGCAGGCGGGCCACCAGCAGCAGCTGGAACGCCATCAGCAGCGCGCCGTACAGGCCGGCCAGCCGGCCCAGCACGATCAGGGCGTTCGAGGCGAAGCCCGCCTGGGTGAAGAACCAGGCGACCACGGCCGCGTTCGCGGCCAGCACCGCGTACAGGCCGGTGCGCGCCACCACCCTGGGGCGCAGGCCCGTGGGGGGCGCGGGAGGCGATTGGACGGTCGTCACGGGCGGGAGCTCCTTGATCGGGGCCGGGGTGTCCGAGCTTGTCCGCGCGGAGCTGTCATTTTGCTGTCGTTCATCTTTCAAGTGGTTATCGAAGTGGTCTCGCCGGTGCCCCCGCCCCGGCGGCCGGGACCGAGTGAAGCACTATGAGCGGGTGGAAAAGGTACGACTTCTCGTCGTGGACGACGACCCGCCGATCGCCGACCTGGTGGCGACGGTCGCCCGTTACGAGGGCTGGGAGGCGGTCACCGCGCACTCGGGCGAGGAGGCGCTGAGCCGGGCCGCCGAGTTCCATCCGGACATCGTGGTGCTCGACCTGATGCTGCCCGACGTGGACGGCTTCGGTGTCCTGGACCGGCTGCGCGGCTCGGGGACCATGGTGCCTGTGGTGTTCCTCACCGCCCGCGACACGGTCGCCGACCGGGTGGCTGGGCTGACCCGGGGCGGCGACGACTACCTGGTCAAGCCGTTCGCGGTGGAGGAGCTGATGGCCCGGCTGCGCACCGTGCTGCGGCGCAGCACCGGGCCCGGGTTCCGGCGGTCGGTGCTGCGGGTGGCGGACCTGACGATGGACGAGGACACCCGTGAGGTGCGGCGCGACGGCCTGCTGCTGACCCTCACGCCGACCGAGTACGAGGTGCTGCGCTATCTGATGCGCAAGTCGCCGACCGTCATGACCAAGGCGCAGATCCTCGACCACGTGTGGGAGTACGGCTTCGGCGGCCGCTCCAACGTCGTGGAGCTGGTGGTCAGCCGGCTGCGCCGCAAGCTGGACGCCACGGGCGATCCGCTGATCCACACCGTGCGCGGGTTCGGGTACGTGGTCCGGCAGGCGACGCAGTGAGCACGGCGCTCGGACGGTTCCGGCACACCTATCGCAGGCTGCGCCTGGGCACCCGGCTGGCGCTCGGTCTGGGCGCGCTGTCGCTGGGGGTGTTCGCCGTCGTCGGCACCGCGCTGACCATGTACATGCGCGAGTACCTGGACCACCAGCTCACCGCGCAGCTCAAGCTGGTGCAGGTCGTGCAGTCCAAGGACGCCGCCGCGCACGGCACGGTGACCCGCCAGCCGTACTACGGCTGGTACACGGCGGTGTACGACGTGACGGGGACCTCGGCGGTGCTGCGCACCCCGGCCGAGGTGCCGTCCGACAGCCGCGCGCTGACGGCCCTGGCCGAGCTCAGGGCGAACACCGCGCACGAGCTCCAGCGCACCGTGCGGATCGACGGGGCGGGCACCTACCGGCTGCGGGCCTGCGCGGTGCAGCCGGGGGTGGTCCTGGTGACGGCCGCGCCCACGGCCGGGATCGACGCCACCGTGCGACAGCTGATCACCGTGCAGGTCGTGGCGTTCGCCCTCGCGCTGCTCACGCTGGTGGTGGCCGGGCGGGCGCTGCTGCGGCGCGGACTGCGGCCGCTGAGCGAGATGGCGCACACCGCGCACGGCATCGCCTCGCACAACCTGACCGGGTCGGCGGCCCGGCTGCCGCTGCGCGCGGACGCCCCGGGCGGCGGCCCGGAGGTGGAGGAGCTGCGCGTCGCGTTCAACACGATGCTGGAGCACATCGACGCCTCCCTCGCGGTGCGCGCGCGGGCCGAGCAGCGGCTGCGCCGCTTCGTCGCGGACGCCTCGCACGAGCTGCGCACCCCGCTGATGTCGGTACGGGGCTACGCGGACCTCTTCCAGTACGCGGCCGCCAACGCCCCCGAGGAACGGGACCGGCACCTGGCCCGGCTGCGGGCCGAGGCCGCCCGCATGGGTTTCCTGCTGGACGACCTGTTGCTGCTCGCGCGGCTGGACGCCGAGGAGGTGGAGACGCCGCTGCGGATGCGGGACGCCGACCTGGTGGAGCTGGTCGGGGAGGCGGCCGACGCGTTCCGCGCGAGCCACCCGGAACATCCGCTGACCGTGACGGCCGGGCCGGCGCCGGTACGGCTGCGACTGGACCCGCAGCGGGTCCGGCAGGTGCTGGACAACCTGCTCACCAACGCCGCCGTGCACACCCCGGACGGCACTCCGGTGTCCCTCGTCCTGCACGTCACCGCCGACCGGGCGGTCGTACGGATCACCGACACCGGCCCCGGGATACCGGTCGCCGACCGCGACCGGGTTTTCGACCGCTTCTACCGGGTGGACAAGGCCCGCAGCCGGGACCGCGGCGGCAGCGGCCTCGGCCTGTCGGTCGCCGGATCGCTGGTGCGCGCGCACGGCGGCACCATCGAGCTGGGCGACGAGCCCGACACCACGGTGTTCACGGTCGCCCTCCCCCTCACGCCCGGCAGCGGCTGACCCCAGGGCGTGTTCCGGGGGTCCGGGGGTCCGGGCCGGCCGGTCTGGGTGCCGGCGCGGCCGCGACGCCCGCTCGCCCACGCTCCGTCGGTTGCCGGACACCCTCGCGTCACACCGGACGGGGACGTTGCCGTCGTGTCCCTCCTGCCGCTCGACGACTCCCGGGGGCCGCTCCCCGCCCCCGCTCCCGTCCCCGTCGCTCCCTCCTGCACCCCGTCCACCACCGCGCTCTCCCCGCCCGCGCCTGCCGCCTCCCCCGTCCGCTCCCCGGCGGCCGCCGGGCTGGTGCACCGGGCGGTGGTCCTGCTCCCGGTCCTGCTGATCGGGGTGTGGGCGGCGGTCGACTGGCCCTCCGTGCGCGGGGGTACCGCCCGGCTGGCCTCGGCCGACCCCTGGTGGCTGCTGCTCGCCGTCCTCCTCACCTGCCTGGGCTGGGTGGCCGCCGCCGTCGTACGGCAGGGCTCCATCCCGGACCGGCTGCCGGCGGGGCTGCTGATCGCCTCCCAGTTCGCCGCCGGAGCCGCCAACCACGTACTCCCGGCCAGTGTCGGCGCGCACGCCGTCACCCTGCGCTTCTACCGGAGCCAGGGCATCCCCCTCGCCCGCGCGACCGCCTCCATCGCCCTGTACTCGCTGGCCAGGCCGATCGCGAAGATCCCGGTCCTGCTCGTGTTCGTGCTGGCCTTCCCGGACATGCTGGAGCTCGGCGCGCTGGTCCCGGACGACGGGACGCTGCTGCTGATCACGGCCTGCCTGGTGGCCGGTCCGGCGGCGGCCGCGCTGCTGGTGATCCTGGTGCGTCCGCTGCGCCGGCCGGTCCTCGCCCTCGTACGGACCGCGTCGTCCGACGCGCGCGTGCTGCACACCCGGCCCGGCCGGGTGCTGGCCCTGTGGGGCGGCTCGGCCGCCACACCGGTGCTCCAGGGGTGCGTGATCGCCGCGGTCGGCGCCTCGCTGGGGCTGCCGCTGTCCTGGGCCCAGGTGGTGTTCGCGTTCCTGGCGGCGGGCACCGCGGCGGGGGCCGTACCCGCGCCGGGCGGCATCGGGCCCGTGGACGCGGCGCTGGTGCTGGCCATGACCGCGTTCGGCGCACCGCTGGACCTGGCCGCGGCGACCGTCATCGGCTACCGCGTCCTGACCGTGTGGGTGCCGCTGCTACCGGGCGCGCTGGTGCTCTCGGCGCTCGTGCAGCGCAAGGTGCTGTGAGCCCCGGCGCCCGGGCCGTGCGTCCCGGGCGCCGGGGCGGGGCGGGTCAGCGTGCGGTGAGTTTCCACAGGTGGTCGGCGGTGCCGTTGTCGCTCCACTGGAGGACCCGGGCACCGGAGGCGGTGCTCATGCCGTCGACGCCGAGCAGCAGACCGCTGTTGTAGTTCGCGATCTTGTAGTAGCCGCCGTCGGCCGGGACGAGCTGCCAGAGGTGGTCGGCGGTGCCGTTGTCACCCCAGATCAGGGCCGTGCCGCCGTCGCCGGTACTCGCGTTGGTGATGCCGAGCAGCAGCCCGCTCGCCTGGTTGACGATCCGATAGAGCCCCGAACCCGCCGCCACCAGCGTCCAGTTCTGGTCGGTCCCGGTGGTCGACGCCGCCTGGACGACGGCCGTGCCCTGGGCCGTACCGGCGTTCAGGGTGTCCAGGGCGAGCCCGCTGTTCTTGTTGGTGATCTGGTAGCGGCCTGCCAGCGAGGTGGAGGTGCCGCTGGGCGTGACGACCAGGTGGTAGCCGTCGGAGGCGTTCATGGCGACGGGCACGGTGATCGAGCCGTTGTTCACGGTGTAGTCGGTTTCGGAGACCGTGAAGGGGGCCGAGACGGCCGTCGTACGGCCCTTGGAAGGCGTGTACTCCAGCTTCACGTGGACCGTGCCGCCGAACGCGGACAGGGAGCCGAGCCCGTTGACGGTCACGGCCGTGGCTCCGGTGCCGCCGCCGAAGACGACACTGATCTGCCTGCCGTCGCCGGTGAGCGAGGCGGCACCGTCGATCCCGGTCTGCGCCGGGGGCGTGGTGGTGAGCATCGTCCCGGACATGTCGCCGTACCACTTGTACAGCCAGTACGAGCCGTTGGGCGATCCCCCGGTGTCGGTCAGGGTGTCGCCGAGCGTGCCGTAGTGGTTCCAGAAGGCGAGCTCCGCGTCCCGGACGCCGGCGCGCTCGAACTTGGCGACGTAGCCGACCAGTGCCCCGGGCACACCGACCTCGGTCGGGGTGCCGTACTCCTCGATGGAGACGGGCCGTGGACTGATGCCGAGGCTGCTCTCCAGCGCGCGGTAGGCGGAGACATGGGCGGCGATGTCCTGGCTGCCCTGGAGTTCGTGCCAGGCGACGACGTCCGGCACGGTGCCCGACGCCTTGGCGTCGGTGAGGAACGTGCTCATCCAGCTCTGGTTCCAGGCCGAGTAACTCGGCCCCTGGATGGGTGTGGTGCCGCCCTTGGCCCGCACCTCCTTGTACGTCCGGGACCAACCGGCGTCGAAGGCACCGGCATTGGCGGTGTCCCAGGTCCAGTCGGGCTCGTTCCACAGCTCGTACGCGCTGATGTTGCCGGCACCGGACGCCTTGACGGAGGCCACCTGGGTGTCGACGGCGGTCAGCCAGTCGCTCCAGCTCACCCACTTGTACGGGAAGTTCGGATACCAGTCGGGCATCCTGACGACCACCTTGGCACCCGCCCTGGCCGCCTTGGCGGCGACGGCCAGGGAGTCCCCGGCTGGTGTGGGCTCGCCGTTGGGCAACTGCTTTCCACCGGGGGCCATCTGGACGAAGGTGTTCGGCTTCAGCGGCTGGACGAGACTGTCGGCGGGGGTGTTCGCGTCGGCGAGGCCGTAGAGGCTGCCGGTGGCGACATGGGTGACGGAGCGCAGGGTCTGGGCCGCGTTGACGACCAGCGTGGTGGAGGCGGTGGGGGCCGCCTGGACGGGAGCGCCGGTCAGGACGGTCGCGGCGGCGGCCAGCGCCGTCACCGTGGCGACTGAAGCGGCGGCGGACCGGCCTAACGGCCTTCTGCGGGCGGTGGTTGGGGATGCCGGAGCGGACATGGGTGGCGGCTCTCCTCACGGAAGGGGGGCGGAAGGGAGGTGGAGCGGGGGGAGCGGCGGTACGGCTGACGTCCCGGTCAGTCCTTGACCGCGCCCGCGGTGACCCCGGCGGCGACGTACCGCTGCGCGAGGACGAGAAGGACGGCGGCGGGTACGGACGCGACGACGGCGGTGGCCATGATCGCGTTCCATTCCTGGTTGTTGTTGCCGATGTAGTGGTAGATGCCGAGGGTGATCGGGCGCAGGTCGCCGCCGCCGTCGAGGGTGTTGGCGAAGACGAAGTCGGACCAGGCCCACAGGAAGCCGAACAGCGAGACGGTGACCACGGCGTTGCGGCTCACCGGCAGCACGACGGACCAGAAGACGCGCAGCGCGCCCGCGCCGTCGATCCGGGCGGCGGCGGTGAGTTCGTCGGGGATGCCCGACATGAACGCCGCGAAGATCATGACGCCGAAGGGCACGGAGATGGTGGAGTCCGCGACGATCAGGCCCCACCAGGAGTTCAGCAGCCCGGCGTTGAGGAAGATCCCGTAGAAGCCCATCGCCATGACGATGCCCGGGATCATCTGCGCGATCAGCAGGGCCAGGCTCAGCAGGCCGCCGCCGCGCGGACGCAGCTTCGCCAGCGAGTAACCGGCCGGGGCGGCCAGGACGAGGGTGAGGGCGACCGTGCCGAGGCCGATGAGCAGGCTGGTGCCGAGACAGGGCAACTGGTCGCGCAGGACAGCCCGGTAGCCCTCGAAGGTGGGGTGCAGCGGGAGCAGGTCGGGCGGGGACTTGCGCATGTCCGACTGCGGGGTGAGGGACACGTTGAGCATCCAGTACACCGGGAACAGCATGAGCGCGGTGAGCAGGACGCCGATGACGGTGTGCCGGTGGGAGCCGGTGCGGGAGGTCACGTCTCCTGCCTCCTCTGGACGCGGATGTACAGCAGACCGAAGACGAGCGCGATCAGGACGAGGATGTTGCCGACGGCGGCGCCGGGGCCGAACTGCGGCAGCAGGGTGCCGAATCCGAGCTGGTACGACCAGGTGGCCAGGGTGGACGAGGAGTCGCCCGGGCCGCCCTTGGTCATGATCCAGATCAGGTCGAACACCTTGAGCGTGTAGACCAGGCCCAGCAGCAGGGTGATCGCCGAGACCGGGCGCAGCAGGGGGAAGGTGATGCTCCGGAACTGCCGGGTGCCGCTCGCCCCGTCCAGCGCGGCGGCCTCGTACAGCTCCCGGGGGATGTTCTGGAGTCCGCTGTGCAGGATGACCAGGTTGAACGGGATGCCGATCCAGACGTTGGCGATGATCACCGAGATGAGTGCCCGGTCCGGCGAGGTCAGCCAGTCGACGGGCGGCAGGCCGACCAGGTGGAGGGCGTAGTTGACCACGCCCGACTCGCTGTTGAGCATCCATGACCAGGTGGACGCCGACACGATCAGCGGCAGCAGCCACGGGACCAGGAACAGCGCCCGCAGGGTGCCGGCGAGGCGGAAGTGCCGGTCGAAGAAGACCGCGAGGGCCAGCCCGGCCGTGTACTGGAGGGCGATGGACACGAAGGTGAAGACCATGGTGTGGCGCAGCGCGGGTCCGAAGGCCGGATCGTCCAGCACCCGGGCGAAGTTGTCCCAGCCCGAGAACGGGGCGTCGCCCGCGACGAAGGACCGGACCGTGTAGTGCCGCAGGCTCAGGTCGAGGTTGCGGTAGAGCGGGTAGAGGTAGAAGGCGACGAGGTAGACGACGAGCGGGGCGACGAAGGCCGACGCGGTCAGCCGGCTCCGGCGGCGCCCGCGGCGGGCCGCCCCGTCGCGTCGGCCGGCGGCGCCCGTCGCCCCGGCTCCGGCCGGTGACCGCCCCGGCAGGCGGTCGGCTCGGGCGATGGTCATACGAACTCCTGGATGCGGGTGCTGCTTGCCTGCTGCTTGCCTGTCGGCGGCTCGGCCGCCGAGCCGGTTCCGGACCGGTGTCGGCCCTCGGTCAGCCCTTGGCGTTCCCGGCCGCCGTCTGCGCGGTGGCGAGGGCGGCCTTCGGGCTGCTGCCGCCGGACAGCGCCGACTGCACCGCGGTCCACAGGGGCTGCGAGATGGTGGGGTACCTGGTGCCGAGGCCGCCGCTGGTTCGGCCGCGGGCGGCGGCCACGGCCTCGACCCACGGCCGGAGCTTCGGGTTCGCCGCGACCTGCCGGCTCTGCACGGCGGCGGTGGGGGCCACGTACGTCAGCGCGGTGTCGCTGGCCAGCAGGTTCTCCGAGCTGGTCAGACAGGTGACGATCTTCTCGCTGACGTCGTAGCGGGCGGTGTCCTGCTGCACGGGCACGGTGACGAACTCGCCGCCCGTCGGCACCGGCGCCGCACCGCCGTGCTGTCCGGGGATGCCGACGACCCCGTACTCGAATCCGGCCTTCTCGGCGTTGGCCAGCTGCCAGGTGCCGTTCTCGGCGAAGGCGTACTCGCCGGTGGCGAACTCCTGCCAGCTGGTGGTCTGGGTGTTCTGGAGCACGTCCTTGGGCGCGTAGCCGGCGTCGACCCACTGCTTCCACAGCGTCAGCGCGGCGACCGCCTGTGCGGAATCGAGGTCCTTGAGGTCGGCACCGGCGCCCCAGAACCACGGCAGGAACTGGAAGCTGCCTTCCTCCGTGTTGATCGCGGAGAAGGTGATGCCCTTCTTGCCGGCCGCGGCGACCTTCTTCAGGGCGGCCGTCAGCGACGCCCAGTCCTTGACGGAGGCGGGGTCGACACCCGCGGCGGTCAGGATCTTCTTGTTGTAGTAGATCGCCAGGGTGTTGGCGCCGATCGGCACCCCGTAGGAGGCGCCGTCAAGGGTGCCCGCGCCGATGATGTTCTGCTGCATCGCGGACGTGTCCAACCCGAGGTCGCTCGTCTTGTTGAGGATCCCGGCCTCCACCAGCGTGGAGACGACCGGGTTGTCCACGAGCATCACGTCGGGGGCGTTGCCCTGCTGGGCGGCGAGCAGCGCCTTGTTGCCCAGGTCCGTGGTGTCGTATCCGGTGCGCTTGACGGTCACTCCGGCCTCGGTGCCGCACCGGGCGACGCGCTTTCCCCAGTCCGAGGAGGCGTCGAACTGCGGGTACGGGTCCCAGAACGTGTACGTCGCCGAGTCGGCGGAGGAGCCGGAGGAGCCCGAGCCGCCGCCCCCGCAGGCGGAGACGGGGACCAGGGTGCCGACGGCGGCGAGGCAGGCGAGGAGGGTGCGGCGGGTGCTTCTCATTGCGGTGACCTCGTTGTCGTGGATGCGGGAGGAGAGCGGGACGGGACGGGCTTCAAAAGGCAGGCGCGGGAAGCGGGTCGGGGAGGACGGGTGGGTTCAGGAGGTCGGCAGCCAGACGCGCATGCTGCCGTCCCGCCGGTTGGCCCAGGCGTAGTACGGGATCGCGGTCAGCTCGACGGGGTCGCCCGCCGGACGCCCGGCGCCGGCCGCCGCCGCCGCGGGCAGGTACGGCCACCAGCCGGTGTCCTGGAGCGGTCGGCGGTGTCCGGCGGCCACCACCGTGGTGACACCGCCGAGCAGGTCGGGGCGGTGCTTCACGGCGAGCGGACGGGTCGGGTCGAGGACGATGTCGTCCAGGCCGCCACCCGCGTGGTCCACCTGCTCCAGGCAGTACACGAGCGGCCCGCGTTCCACCGCGACGCAGCCGCGTACGGCGTCCACGCGCGGATCGGCCGCGGTGAGGCGGGGTTCCAGAACCAGTTCCAGGACGACCCGGTCGCCCGGGGCCCAGGTCCCGGTCAGCCGCAGCCAGCCGTCCGTGACCGGGGCGTCCGTCCGGTCGTACGTCCGGGACCCGTGCCGCACGCGGTACTCGCCGCACCACTGCGGGATGCGCAGCGACAGGGTCCAGGGCCGGTCCCGCGGGGTTTCCTCCACCGTCAGGGAGATCACGCCGTGCCAGGGGTAGTCGGTCTCGGCGGCCACGGTGACGGGCGTGCCGTCGAGGTCGCCGCGGTAGCGGCCGGTGACGTACTGGTGGATCTGGAGGCCGTCCGCGTCGACGGACGAGAGATAGTGCCCGAGGGACGCGAGCAGCCTCATCGCGTTCGGCGGGCAGCACGCGCAGCGGAACCAGCGGGTGCGGCGGGCCGACTGGTCGCCGCCGGGGTCGGTGTGCCCGTCGCGGACCTGGAGCGGATTGACGTACAGCCAGCTCTCGCCGTCCAGCGAGACGCCCGCCAGGAAGCCGTTGTAGAGGGTGCGTTCGATCAGGTCGCCGTAGCGGCTCTCGCCGGTGAGCAGGGCCAGGCGCCAGCTCCACTGGACGGAGGCGATGGCGGCGCAGGTCTCGCAGTAGGCGCGTTCGGTGGGCAGTTCGAACGGGTCGCCGAAGTCCTCCTCGTCGTGGTGGGCGCCGAGCCCGCCGGTGAGGTGCGTCTTGGTGGCGGTCATGGCCCGCCACAGCCGTTCGGCGGCGGCGCGCAGTCCGGCGTCGCCGGTCTCGGTGGCCAGGTCCGTCGCCCCGGCCAGCAGATACAGCTGGCGTACGGCGTGTCCCTCGACGTCGGTCGCCTCGCGCAGCGGCACCCGGTCCTGGCAGTAGGCCTCGCCGCCGAGCAGGCCGTGGCCGTAGCGGTCGACGAAGTAACCGGCGAGGTCGAGGTAGCGGCGTTCGCCGGTCTCCCGGTACAGCTCGACCAGGGCGGTCTCCACCTCGGGGTGGCCGTCGACGCCGTCGATCGGCCGCCCGCTGCCGGGCGGGCCGAAGGTGGCGTCCAGATGGTCGGCGAACCGGCGCGCCACGGTGAGCAGTTCGTCCCGTCCGGTGGCGCGGTGGTGGGCCACCGCCGCCTGGATCAGATGGCCCGCGCAGTACAGCTCGTGCCCCCAGCGCAGATCCTGGTAGCGCTCGCCGCCCCGGCGGAGCTGGAACCAGGTGTTGAGGTAGCCGTCGGGCTGCTGGGCGTCCGCGACCAGCGCGACGATCCGGTCGGTATGGGCCGCCAGCTCCGCGGCCGGCTCCTGGGCCAGCTGCCA
The DNA here is from genome assembly GCF_053597355.1 of Streptomyces sp. NPDC001443. Classification (NCBI taxonomy): domain Bacteria; kingdom Bacillati; phylum Actinomycetota; class Actinomycetes; order Kitasatosporales; family Streptomycetaceae; genus Streptomyces; species Streptomyces sp. NPDC001443. The sequence goes on along the minus strand of NZ_JBSFIA010000005.1, from coordinate 175,759 downwards.
GGCGGCGGCCTCCAGCCACTTGTAGACGTCGGTGTCGACGAAGGGGTAGGCACCCCGGAAGTCGCCCTGCGCCGTGCCTGCCGCCAGCCGCAGGTTGTGCAGGTTCCCGGCGGACTCCAGCAGGCCGGGACCTTGGGGGATCGAGGTGCGCGCGTTGGTCTCGCGGCGGGTGTGCCAGAAGCCGGAGCGCACCTCGGCGACGGCGGGCCGCAGTGCGGTACGGGCGTCCGGGCCGAGGCGGACCGGTCCCGTCGGGAGCAGGGCGGAGCGAGTGCGGGGCATGGCTCTCCGGGAGGTGGGAGGGGATGCGGGGCGCGGGCTTCTGGAGGGCGGGCGGGGCTCTGAAGGGCGGGCTCTGGAGCACGGGCTCTGGTGGGGCTCGGTCGGGGAAGCGGGAGACACGAAGCGCGTGGGCAAATAATTGAGCAACCGTTTTCTCTCGCGCCAAAGTAGAGGGGAGCCAGGGGACGGGGGTCAAGGGCCGTGCGGGATTTTTCTCCGTACGCTCCCAGGCTGGAACTCGGCCGGGTCGGCTGTCAGGATGGATGGCGCCGATGCCGCCGCCCCGCGCGCACGGATCGGCCGTGACGTCGTACGAGAAAAGGATTGCTCGTGACCGAAGCCGCTCCGCGTTCTCCCGCCGCAGTCCGGGCCAAGCTCACCGATGTCGCCGCGCTGGCCGGGGTCAGCGTGGGCACGGCGTCGAAGGCGCTGAGCGGTGGTGGGCGGATGCGGCCCGAGACCCGGCAGCGGGTCCTGGACGCCGTGGAGGAGCTCGGGTTCCGGCCCAACCAGCTGGCGCAGAGCCTGCACACCGGCCGCAGCTGGACGGTCGGGCTGATGACCACCGACGGCATCGGCCGCTTCAGCACCCCCGTGCTGCTGGGCGCCGAGGACGCGCTCGGGGCCGGGAAGATCTCGGTGCTGCTGTGCGACACGCGCGGCGACGCGATCCGGGAGCAGCACCATCTGCGCAACCTGATGGAGCGCCGCGTCGACGGCATCATCGTCACCGGCCGCCGTACGGATCCGCGCGGGCCGCTGGCCGGGGTCGACGCCGTCCCCATCGTCTACGCGCTCTCGCCCTCCACCGACCCGGCCGACACCTCGGTGGTGTCCGACGACCGGGGCGGGGCCCGGCTCGCGATGGAGCATCTGCTGTCCACCGGCCGCACCCGGATCGCCCACCTCACGGGCCCGGAGCACCACGCGGCGGCCCGGGACCGCGCGCGGCACGCGGTCGAGCACCTGGAGCGTGCCTCGCTCGGTCTGGCGACGGGTCGGGTGCACTACGGCGAGTGGAGCGAGGCGTGGGGGCGGCGCGCCGCCGAGGCGGTCCTGCGTACGGCCCCGGACACGGACGCCTTCTTCTGCGGCAACGACCAGATCGCCCGCGGCGCGGCGGACGCACTGCGGGAACGGGGGGTGGGCGTGCCCGGTGACATCGCGGTCATCGGCTACGACAACTGGGACACCATGGCCCTGGCCTGCCGCCCGCCGCTCACCACGATCGACATGGACCTCGCCGAGATCGGCCGGATCGCCGCGCTGCGCCTGCTGGAGGCCATCGACTCCGGCCCGGCCCCGGGCGTGCACACCGTCCCGTGCCGGCTGGTCGTGCGCGAGTCCAGCTGACGGCACGCGGGGCCGGCCGATCGCAGCGGGAGGCCTGATCGCGGAGGGCGGCCGCGGCGGCCCCGTCGTCAGACGGCGACCACATGCACGTCCGGCGGAGCCAGCACCTCCAGGTACGCGCGGATGTCCTCCGGGTCACTGGTGAAGACGACCGCGCTGCCGTGTCGGGCGGCGGCGAGCGCCACCCAGGCGTCGACCGCGTCCGGCCGCTTCTTCACCGGGAGGGCCGCCTGCCCCAGCGCACTGCCGATGCGCCGCCAGTCGACCAGGTCCGGGCCCGTGGCGCAGGCCAGGCATTCCGGACGGCCCGCCTTCGTCTCCCGCATCGGCGGCTCGGACGTGCGGGCCTGCGGGACGGTGCAGTCCTTGAGCACCCCGGACAGGGAGTGCACCAGCGCCGGACGGGGTCGCCACACCTGGGCGAGAACCGGACCGAGCACCAGTGCCCGGTGCGGGGCCGTCCGCAGACCTTCATGGAGTGCGATCGCCTTCGCCTTGCCGTCGGCGAGCGCGATGAGCATGCCGGTGTCATAGACCGGCACCCGAGCGCTCACGCGGCATGCCCCGGCCGCCGCCCCTGCCGGTCCCGGCCGTGCACGAGCCCGAGCGCCTCCTCGACCTCGCGGCGCTCCTGCTCCGTCAGTGCCCCCGGCACCCCGACGGGCTCCTCCGGCAGGTCGGCCGCCTCCCGCTCCGCCCGGGCGATCAGCGCATCCACCCCGGCGAACTGCTCCTCTATGGCATCGCTCTCGGCCATCTGCCGGATCGCCGCATGCACCAGGTACGCCGAGACATCCATACCCGACCGCTCCGCGTGCTGTCTGATGCGCTCGGCCTGCGCCTGCTCCAGGCTGATGCTGATCCGGGTCTTCGCCATACGGCAACCGTATGACGCGTATTACGGAGGCGCAAGCGGCCATGTCCGGAAACCGCTTCCCGTCGCCGGATCTCGACCTGACGCACTCGGGTCCGAAGAACGCGACGACGCCCGCACGGAATTCTCCGTGTGGGCGTCAGGCGGTCCGGCGTCAGGCGGTCCGGCGTCAGCCGGTCCGGAGTCGAACGGTCGCGGTCAGCTCGCGTCCGGTGCCAGCCGCAGCGAGATGCTGTTGATGCAGTACCGCTGGTCGGTGGGCGTCGGATAGCCCTCGCCCTCGAAGACATGGCCGAGGTGCGATCCACAGCGGGCGCAGCGCACCTCCGTGCGCACCATCCCGTGCGAGCGGTCCGCGATCAGCTCGACCGCGTCGGTGTCCTTCGGGTCGAAGAAGGAGGGCCAGCCGCAGTGCGACTCGAACTTCGTCTCCGAGGTGAACAGCTCCGCACCGCACGCGCGGCAGGAGTAGACGCCCTTGGACTTGGTGTCGGTGTACTCACCGGTGAAGGCGGGCTCGGTCGCGGCCTGGCGCAGCACGGCGTATTCGGCCGGGGTCAGCTCCGCACGCCACTGCTCGTCCGGCTTTTCGACGTCGTACGACATGAAGCTCAGCCCCTCTGGTTCTCGGTCAGGCCCGCGACAGGCGGTCCAGGATCTGCGGGCCCAGGTCCGTCACGTCGCCCGCGCCCATGGTGAGAACGAGATCGCCGGGGCCGGCCATTCCCGCGACGACGCCCGGCACCCCGGCCTTGTCGTGCACCGCCGTCACGTCCGCGCCGGCCGCCCGCGCGGCCTCGATGATCAGCTCGCTGGTGACGCCCGGGATCGGGTCCTCACGGGCCGGGTAGATGTCGAGCACGACCGAGGCGTCCGCGAGGGCGAGGGCCTGGCCCATCTCCTTGCCGAGCTCCTGCGTCCGGGAGAAGAGGTGGGGCTGGAAGACCACCAGGATGCGCGCGTCGCCGACGGCGGCGCGCATCGCCTCCAGGTCGGCCGACATCTCGGTGGGGTGGTGCGCGTAGGAGTCGACGACCTGGACCCCGGCCGCCTCGCCCTTGAGCTGGAGCCGGCGCTTGACGCCGGTGTACGCGGCCAGCGCCGGGGCCAGCTCGGACACCGGGACACCCAGCGCGACGCCCGCCGCCAGCGCGGCCACCGCGTTGCTCGCGTAGTGCCGGCCGGGGACGGAGACGGCGAAGGTGACCTCCTGGCCCTCCAGCACTACCGTGACCTGGCTCTTGAGGCCCTGCGGCAGCACGGACAGGATCCGCACGTCGGCGTCCTCGGCCTCGCCGTACGTCACCACCCGCACGCCGTCCGCGGTGACCCGGCGGGTCAGCTCCCGCGCGCCCTCGTGGTCGGCCGAGACCACCAGCGTGCCGCCCTCGGTGATCCGGTCGACGAACGTCTCGAAGGACTCGTAGATCTCCTCCATCGACGCGTAGTTGGCGTGGTGGTCGAGCTCCACGTTGAGGATGATCGCGACCTCGGGCGCGTACTTGTGGAAGCTGCGGTCCGATTCGTCCGCCTCGGCGACGAAGATCTCGCCCGCGCCGTGCTCGGCGTTGGAGCCGGGGGCGTCCAGGTCGCCGCCGATGGCGTACGACGGGTCCAGGCCCAGCTCGGAGAGGGAGACCGCCAGCATCGAGGTGGTGGTCGTCTTGCCGTGCGTGCCCGCGACGGCGATCGGCCGCAGGCCGTCCATCAGCCGGGCGAGGGCGTCCGAGCGGTGGACGACGGGGATGCCCAGCGCCGCGGCGCGGGCCAGCTCCGGGTTGTCCGCGCGGATCGCCGACGAGACGACCACACAGCTGGCGTCGTCGGCGAGGTGCTCGGCGGCGTGTCCGATGTGCACGGTCGCGCCCAGCGCCCGCAGCGCCTGCGCGGTCTCCGAGTCCTTGGCGTCACTGCCCGCCACCTTCGCGCCGCGCCGGGCCAGGATCTTGGCGATGCCCGACATCCCGGCGCCGCCGATGCCGATGAAGTGCGGTCGGTCCATGGCGGTAGGAAGGCCCGGGGCCATGTGCGTCTCCCTGGAGTGGTGCGGCGAACGTGAGCCCTAAGCCTAGGGCAGGCGGACGGGCGCCCCGGGTACCCCTCACGCCTTGCTGTGCGAGAACAGCTTCAGCACCGGAACCCCCACCTTGTGCCGGGCCCTGGAGGCCCAGTCCCGGTGGAAGAACTCCTCCACGTAGTGGGGATCGGTCAGGACGATCACCTCGTCGGCCCCGATCTCGTCGACCAGGGCCTTCAGGGCGTCCAGCGGGTGGTCCTCGACCAGCCGGCCCTCGGCCTCGCAGCCGGCCGCCCGCAGGGCCGTCAGGGACACCGAGAGCGCTTGCTGCGCGGGCTCCTTCGCGGCCTCGCCCTCCGGCGTCTCGCCCTCCCGGGCGGCGTCGTCGAGGTCGCCGAGCGCGATGTCGTCGATGGCCCGCAGCAGGCGGTCCGCCTGGTCGCCGCGCGGCTGGAGCAGGACATGGAAGACGACCGCCTCCTCGCCGTGCAGCGTGGTCACGAACTCCACGTCGACGGACGTCAGGGCCTTCTCGATCATCAGCACGCTTCTGAACACCAGGCGCCTCTTCTCCTTCGAGGGCCCGGCCGGCCCTCTGTCCTCCGTGGGGCCTTGCACGGCCCTGCGGAAACCATCCTGCCCCGTGATCGCACGGGTACTGCCGGATTCAGTGTGCCCAGCCGGGAGATAAACGGAACGGCACATTCCGTCGTTTTCGGTCAGACCCGCACCGATGGCGGTCAAACCCGCCGGTACCGGCTGAACAGGAACCCGTCCTCCTCCAGCAGGGACACCAGCGCGAACCGGCTCGGCACGGTCACCGGGGGGCCGCCCGCGATGCGCTGCGCGGCACCGGCGGTGAGCATGGGGGAGACGGTCAGGCACAGCTCGTCGAGGACCCCGGCGGCCACCAGCTGGCCCAGCAGCCGCGGGCCGCCCTCGGTCAGCAGCCGGGTGTGGCCGAGCCCCGCCAGCGCCCGGACCGCGCGGGCCGGGTCCACGCCCGCGCCGTCACCGGCGATCAGCACCCGGGCGCCGGCCTTCTCCGCGGCCGCGATCCGGTCCCGGGGCGCGGCGGCGCCGGTGAGGATCAGGGTGGGAACCAGGGGCGCGGTGAACAGCGGGAGCGAGAAGTCGAGGTCCAGACGGGCGGAGACCACCGCGACGGCGGGCGCCGGGGCCTGCCCGGCGCCCGCGCGCCGCTCGGCGAACTCGGCACGCGCGCGCGCCGGACGGTACCCCTCCTGACGTACCGTTTCCGCACCCACCAGCACCACATCCGCCAGCGCCCGCAACGTGCCGAAGATCCGCATGTCGGCGGCGTTGGAGATGGGCTGCGAGCGGCCGTCGTGCTGGGCGGCCCCGTCGAGCGTGGAGACCATGTTGGCGCGCAGCCAGGGCCGGGGCCCCGCGGACGGTCCACCGGTCCCGGACGCGGCCCCGGGCGTACGCTCCGGATAGGCGTAGGCGGTGGCCAGCTCGTCGAGGCTCCACTCGCGCCCGACGCCGGCCGGACCCCCGGCGGGCGCCTCGCGCGCCTGGTCGGAGGCGGGAGCCGCTGTCTCGTCGGTCACAGGGAACAGGCGTCGCATGCCGTGCAGTCTGGCACGGAGCTTAGAGTGGTGAACCGTGTCGTCCTCCACCTCCGCCCCCGGCCTCAGCCCCATAGCCGACGCGGCCCCGCTGTCCCTGTGCGCCCGCGCCCCGCATGTCCCCGCGGACCGGCTGGTCGCCGAGATGGTGCCGCCGCCGCGCTTCGACTCGGTGCGCTTCAGCACGTACATCCCGGACCCGAACCAGCCCAGCCAGACCGAGGCCGTGCGGGTGCTGGAGGGCTTCGCCGCCGGACTCGGCGGGGCGCACTCCACCGGTACCGCCAAACGGGGGTTCCTCGGGTTCGGCAGGGCCAAGGCGCCCAAGACCCCGGCGGGCCCTCGCGGGGTCTACCTCGACGGCGGTTACGGCGTCGGCAAGACCCACCTGCTGGCCTCCCTGTGGCACGCCACCCCGGCCGAGCCCGCGCTCAAGGCGTTCGGCACCTTCGTCGAGCTGACGAACCTGGTCGGCGCCCTCGGCTTCCAGCAGACGGTGCAGACGCTCTCCGGGCACCGGCTGCTGTGCATCGACGAGTTCGAACTGGACGACCCCGGTGACACGGTCCTGGTGTCGACGCTGCTCGGCAAGCTGGTCGACGCCGGCGTCGCGCTGGCCGCCACCTCCAACACCCTGCCGGGCAAGCTCGGCGAGGGCCGGTTCGCGGCCGCCGACTTCCTGCGGGAGATCCAGGGCCTGTCCGCCCGCTTCCGCCCGCTGCGCATCGACGGCGAGGACTACCGCCACCGCGGCCTGCCCGAGGCACCGGCACCGTACTCCGACGAACAGGTGACGAAGGCGGCGTACGCGACGGCCGGCGCCTCGCTCGACGACTTCCCGCACCTGCTGGACCACCTGGCCCGCGTCCACCCCAGCCGCTACGGCGCCCTGACCGACGGCGTGAAGGCGGTGTGCCTGACCGACGTCAGCCCGGTGCCGGACCAGTCGACGGCCCTGCGGCTCGTCGTGCTCGCGGACCGGCTCTACGACCGCGAGGTGCCCGTCCTGGCCTCCGGACAGCCCTTCGACCGGCTGTTCAGCGAGGAGATGCTCAACGGCGGCTACCGCAAGAAGTACTTCCGGGCGATATCCCGGCTGACCGCGCTGGCCCGCGACGCCAAGCGGCTCGTCGAGTCCTGACGGCGCGACGCGTCCCGGTCGCCCGCTCCCGGGGCGGGGGCGGGTCGTCCGGACCCGACCACCCGCCCCGCCACCCCCTCCGGGCACGCATTCCCCGCGGCGCGGCGCCACGTCGGCCCGCGACAGCTTTGCCCGATTAGGGGACTTTGCCCGGTTAGCATATTCTTGACCGGTCATTGACCAGTAATTGGCCTGATTCAGGGAAAAGGACCGACGGAGGGCGCCCATGCTCCGGGGTACGACGGCTCGCACCGTGCTGTCGCTGCTGACCGCCGCCCTGCTCGCACTGTCCCTCTCCACTCCGGCCGCGTCCTTCGCGCCCGCGCACCCCACCCGGCACGGCGAGGCCGAGGCCGACGCCGGGTCCGGCCCCGCCCTCACGCGCACGACGCCGCGCGACGAGTCGGCCGTCGCCCTCGACCGCACCCGGCAGGCGAGTCCGGCCAACACCTCCCGCGACCGGCACCACCTGGCCGCCCGCGCCGACCCGGCACCCCAGGAACCCGAGCGCCCGTCGTCGGCCCGGGACCCCGCGACCGCTCCCCGCCCGCCCCGGGCCGAAGACGCGGGGCGGCGCCCCTGGAGATCCCCGGCGGCGCACTCTCCGGCAGTCCTCCAGGTCTTCCGCTGCTGAGCACGACAGAGCGGTCCGACCCTGTCCCGCAAGCCCGACGCGCACCGGCGCGCCAGGAGGAGTGATCCGTATGCAACCCCTCATCGACAACGCCCGTACGTTCGGACAGCGGCCCGAGCAGCTCGCCGAGCTCGCCGCCGGCCAGTCCCCCCAGGTCCTGTTCATCACCTGCTCCGACTCCCGGGTCGTGCCGGCGCTGATCACGGGCGCCCGCCCCGGCGAGCTCTTCGAGCTGCGCACGGCGGGCAACATCGTGCCCCCGCACACCATCGGCCGTCCCACCGGCGAGGCGGCCACCATCGAGTACGCCGTGGAGGTGCTCGGCGTCCAGGACGTCGTCGTCTGCGGCCACTCGCACTGCGGCGCCGTCGGCGCGCTGGTGCGCGGCGACGACCTCGACGCCGTGCCCGCCGTACGCGACTGGCTCGCGCAGGCCGCGGACGACCCGGCGTCCGCGGACCCGGACGACCCGACCGTCGCCGGGGGCGTGCAGCACCACGTCCTCGCCCAGCTGCTGCGGCTGCGCTCCTACCCATGCGTCCAGAAGCGCCTGGCGGACGGCCGGCTGCGGCTGCGCGGCTGGTACTACGAGGTGCACACCGGGGCCGTGCGCGAGCACCGGGCGGACACCGACTCGTTCGAGGCGCTGTGAGCGCCCGCCGACCGGAGCCAGGAGGGCGCCCCCGCTCCGTGAGGCTCCCGGTGCGGCCGGGACGGTGACCGCGGGCTGAGCCTCGGACGGCGTTCGGTCCGGGATCCGGCACATGGCCCCGGACCGAACATCGGGCATATCGTTGCAGGAGCAGATATTTCAGACCTCTTCCCAGGGAGGTCGACATGTTCGAGGAGCTGCTGGCGGCGGCCGCGGCGGTCGGGGCCGCCGGTGTGGTGTACGTCGCCGCGGCGGCACGGGTGGTCAAGCAGTACGAGCGCGGTGTGGTCTTCCGGCTCGGCCGGGCTGTCCGGGTGGTGCGTGAGCCGGGGTTCACGATGGTCGTCCCGGCGGTCGACCGGCTCCGCAAGGTCAACATGCAGATCGTGACGCTGCCGGTGCCGGCCCAGGAGGGCATCACGCACGACAACGTCACGGTGCGGGTCGACGCGGTCGTCTACTTCAAGGTCGTCGACGCGGCGGCCGCGATCATCAACGTCGAGGACTACCGGTTCGCCGTCTCGCAGATGGCGCAGACCTCGCTGCGGTCCATCATCGGCAAGAGCGACCTCGACGACCTGCTGTCCAACCGGGAGAAGCTCAACCAGGGTCTCGAGCTGATGATCGACAGCCCGGCCGTCGGCTGGGGCGTGCAGATCGACCGGGTGGAGATCAAGGACGTGTCGCTGCCGGAGTCGATGAAGCGCTCCATGGCCCGGCAGGCCGAGGCGGACCGCGAGCGGCGGGCCCGGATCATCAACGCGGACGCCGAGCTCCAGGCGTCCAAGAAGCTGGCGGAGGCCGCCGGGGTGATGTCCGAGCAGCCCGCCGCGCTCCAGCTGCGGCTGCTCCAGACGGTGGTGGCGGTCGCCGCCGAGAAGAACTCCACGCTCGTGCTCCCCTTCCCCGTGGAGCTGCTGCGCTTCCTGGAGAAGGCCCAGCAGCAGCCTCCGGGCACCGCGGCGCCTTCCCCGCAACCCCCGCTGCCACCGTCGTCGTCGGCACCGGCGCTGCCGGAACCACCCCTGTCGACCGCTCCGCCGGACGGGGCCGCGCCGTCGGGAGCGTCGCCCTCGGAGGATCCGCCGCAGCCGCCGCCCCCGCCCTCCGACGAGCGGTGAGCCGCCGGGCCAGACCCGGCCGGGTGACTTCGCCACCGCGCCGCAGGCATATAGGCACACTAATCAGCCGCCTGCCCCTACCTTCATATGATGATCACATCGGTACGCCGTCTCATCACCGCCTGCGCCCTGGGCGCCACCCTGGCGGGCCTCGCCGCCTGCGGCACCGACAGCCCCAGCGCCTCCCCCGTCCCACAGACGCCGCAAGCACCGCAAGCCCCTCAGGCGCCCCATGCCCCGCAGCACGCCCCGGCCCCCTCCCCCGCCGTCTCGCGGCCACCGACCCTCGCGCCCGGGCCCGCCGGTCTCACCCCGGTCTTCAAGAACGGCCCCCGCACACCGGACCGGACCGTCGCCCTGACCTTCGACGCCGACATGACCGCCGACGAGGGGCCGCGCGCCGCGGCCGGCGAGCACTTCGACAACCCGCAGCTCATCGCGACACTGCGGGCGCTGAAGGTGCCGGCCACCGTGTTCATGACGGGGCGGTGGGCCGAGGAGTACCCGATCCAGGCCCGCTCGATCGGCCGGGACCCGCTGTTCGAGATCGCCAACCACTCCTACAGCCACTACGCCTTCACCGGCGACTGCTACGGCCTGCCGACCGTGTCCGAGGACCGGATGCGCTCGGAGGTGGAACGGACGTACACCGCCTTCCGCAAGGCGGGGGTGGACGACGCGATGCCGTACTTCCGCTTCCCCGGAGGCTGCTACGACCAGAAGGCGCTGCGCGCGCTGAGCGCCACCGGCGTCACGGCGGTGCAGTGGGACGTGGTGAGCGGGGACGCGTTCGCGACGGACTCCGACGCCGTGGCCAAGCAGGTCCTGGAGGGTGTGAAGCCCGGCTCCGTCGTCGTCATGCACTGCACGCGCAGCGCCGCCCCGGCGACCGAGCGGGCCGTGCGCCTGGTCGTGCCCGAGCTGCGCAAGCAGGGCTACCGGTTCGTGAAGGTGTCCGAGCTGATCGGAGCCGCCGACCGCAGGCGATGACCCCGGCCGGAAGCGGCGTACGGACCTCTCACCGCGCTCGCCGGGAGGTGAGCGCGCAGGTCCCTCACGGCGCTCGCCGGGAGGTGAGCGCGCAGGTCACGGCGGTCGCCGCGGCCGTGAGCAGGACGGCGGCGACGAGGGGCAGCAGGGGCACCGGCACCTTCCCGGACTGCGAGCCGGTGACCAGGCCGCCGACCGCCGCGTTCGCCGGGGACCCGGTCACCACCAGGGACAGCAGGGCCGCGAGCAGCAGCGCGGGCACCGCGCGGCCGGGCGAGCGCAGCACCGGCCAGGCGGTGAGCGCGCCGACGGCCGCCCCGAGCAGGGCACAGACCAGGACGACGAGCAGCCCGGCACCGGCCGCGGGCAGCGGCGGCACCCGGGTGCGGTGGTCGGTGCCCACCGGATCGCTGATCAGCGTCACGACGACGGTCGCGGCCGCGCCCAGTGCGGTGGCGCAGGCCAGGGCCACCAGCAGACAGGCCAGATGCGCCCGCGCCGGTGTGGTCGCCGCCGCGACCACCCCTCGGGCCGCGGGCGGCTCGTTGGTGACGCAGATCCGCACCAGCCAGGCGGCGACGGGGAGCAGGGCCGCGGCCGCGTAGCCGAGGGAGTCGAGCACCGGCTGCCCGCCCTGGATGCCGATCCCGAGGAAACCGGCGTACAGGATGAACGGCGGCAGCCAGCGCTGCGAGCGGATCAGCAGGGCGGCCTGGTAGCGGACGAGGGCGGTCACGGGCGGCTCTCCTCGGCGGGGGCGACGCTCACCACGTGCCAGGGCGGGCGGGCGGTCAGCAGGGCACGGAGCAGGACGTCCGAGTGGGACGCGGGGACGGTGAGCCGGTGGGCACCCGGCGCGCTCTCGTCGACGGCGGTGGCCCAGCGGGCGGCGTCGGCGGGCGGGGCGGCCCCGGCCGGTCCGCGGACCTCGACGAGCACGGCGGGGCCGGCCGCCGGAGCGGCTTGTTCCGTACGCAGGCCGAGCGCGCCGTCGCGCACCGTGTACGTGGCGTCGGGCACCCCCTCCAGCCGGCGTGGGTCGTGGTCGACGAAGACGACGGCCGCACCGGCGGCGGTGCGCTCGGCGACGGCCCGTTCCAGTTCGGCGCGGGCGTCGGCGTCCAGGCCGGTCCACGCCTCGTCGAGCACCAGCAGCTCCGGTTCGGCCACCATCGCCTGGGCGACCGCGACCTTCTGGCTGCTGCCCTTGGACAGCCGTGTCATCGGGGTGCGGGCGTAGGAGGCGGCGCCGAACCGCTCCAGCCACTGCTGCGCGGCCCGGGCGGCCGCCGCGCGCGACAGGCCGTGCACGCTGCCGAGGTGGGTGAGGTATCCGGACGGGGTGAAGGGCAGCGCCGACGGGAAGCGTTCGGGCACGTACGCCGTGCGGGTGCGCCCGGTGATCCGGCCCTCGCTCGGGGCGTCGATCCCGGCGAGGACGCGCAGGAGGGTGGACTTGCCGGTGCCGTTGGCGCCCTCCAGGCGGACCAGGGTCCCGGGGGACACGGTCAGGTCGATGCCGCGCAGCACCCAGGGACCCCGTAAGCCGTAGCGCCGGCCCACGTCGACCAGTCGCAGATCACGTTCCATGGAGGCATCTTCTCCTGCCCATTAGGGTGGGCTGTCGTGAGCCCCGATCCGACACCCCTCGCCGACAGTCCCTTCCGGTCCGAGCCCAGCATCCGCGACCAGGCACCCCAGTACGTCCTGCCGCTGGTGGTGCGCATCGAGCGGGCCGAGCCGCCCGAGCGCACGGACGCGCTGGAGACCGCCGCCCGCGCGGTGCTCAGGATGCTGGACGACGAACGCTCGGCGGGCGACGGCGTCTGGGCGCAGGCGGTCCGGGACTGGCAGGACGCCCGCATCCGCAAGGTCGTGCGGCGGGCGCGCGGGTCCGAATGGCGCCGGGCCGAGGCGCTGCCCGGGATCACGGTCACCGGTGAGTCCGCGGAGGTACGGGTGTTCCCGCCCGTCCCGCTGGACGGCTGGCCCAAGGAACTGGTGAAGCTCCAGGTCTCCGGCACCGACCTCGACGACCCCCGGCCGCCGGCCGAAGCCGCGCCCGGCACACCGGTGCTGTGGTTCAACCCGGAGGTGCCGATGTCGGCGGGCAAGGCGATGGCCCAGGCCGGGCACGGCGCCCAACTCGCCTGGTGGGAACTGTCGGACGAGGAGCGCCGCGCTTGGCGCGACGCGGGCTTCCCCCTCGCCGTACGCACGGCCGATCCCCTGCGCTGGCGCGAACTGTCCGGCAGCGGGCTGCCGTTGGTGCGCGACGCGGGCTTCACCGAGATCGCGCCGGGCAGTTGCACGGTGATCGCCGAACATCCCGCCCTGCGGTAGTCACGGCCCGGGGTGGGCAGCCCGACGGCCCGGTAGGTCGGCGGCCTCGCCCGGCGCCCCGACGGCCCGGTAGGTCGGCGGCCTCGCCCGGCGCCCCGACGGCCCGGCGGCCCTCCGTCCGAACCTCAAATGTTGCTCTGAAGACGAGAGCGGCAGGGTTCGGTGCTCTGCGCCGGGGCGATACCTCCGTCACCAGGGAGGGGCCGCGGCGGGGGCCGGCGGGGGCCCCGGAGGAGGGGACCATGGAGCGACTCGGGACGGGAATCGGCTGGCGGCCGGAGATCGCCGACGCGGTGGAACGCATGCCGGGCGTCGACTGGGTCGAGGTCGTGGCGGAGAACCTGTGCCCCGGCCACCTCCCCGCCTCCCTGCGACGGCTGCGCGAGCGCGGGGTGACCGTCGTCCCGCACGGCGTCTCACTGGGACTCGGCGGCGCCGACCGCCCCGACGAGGGCCGGCTGGCCGCTCTCGCCGAGCGGGTCGGGACGCTGGGCGCGCCGCTGGTCACCGAGCACATCGCGTTCGTACGGGCCGGCGGACCGCTGACCGCCTCCCCGCGGCTGGAGGCCGGTCACCTGCTGCCCGTCCCGCGCACCCGGGACGCCCTCGACGTGCTGTGCGAGAACATCCGTGTCGCGCAGGACGCGCTGCCCGTGCCGCTCGCCGTCGAGAACATCGCCGCGCTGTTCTCCTGGCCGGACGAGGAGCTGACGGAGGGGCAGTTCCTGTACGAGCTGGCCGACCGTACCGGTGTGCGACTGCTCGTCGACGTGGCCAACCTGCACACCAACCACGTCAACCGCGGTGAGGACCCGGCCGCGGCGCTCGCCGCGCTCCCCCTGGAGGCCATCGCGTACGTGCATGTCGCGGGCGGCTTCGAACGGGACGGCGTCTGGCACGACAGCCACGCCCACCCGGTGCCCCGGCCGGTCCTCGACATCCTGGCCGACCTCGCCTCCCGGGTGACTCCGCCGGGCGTCCTGCTGGAGCGGGACGAGAACTTTCCCGAGCCGAGGGAGCTTGAACGGGAACTGGGGGCGATCCGGGACGTCCTGGAGAAGGGACGGGCCGCCGCGGCCGACCGGCCCGCGCCCGCGCCGCCGGCCGCGGACTCCCCCGTCACCGGGCACCTGGACCCGGCCCGGCAGCGCCTCGCCCTCGCCGAGACCGCGCTGTTGTCCGCGCTGGTGGCGGGGACGCCCGCGCCCGAGGGGTTCGACCGGGTGCGTCTGGGGGTGCAGGCGCGGGCGCTGGCCGGGAAGCGGGCCGACGTCGTGGCGAAGGTCGCACCGGAACTGCCGGAGATCCTCGGCGACGGGTACCGGCCGCTGTTCCTCGGCCACGCCCAGCGCCGTCCGATGACCGGCGGCTACCGGCGCGACGCGCTGGACTTCGTGGCGGACCTGCTGCTCGCCGGGCGGCCGGCGGACGGGCGGACCCGGCGGGCGCTGCGGGAGTGGTGGCTGGAGCGGTCGGGTCCGGCGCCGCGCTCCGCCCGGCCGGGGGTGCGGCTCGCCCGCGTGACGCGTCAGGCGCTGCGCCGCCCGCTGAGCCGCCACTGAGCCACCGGGGGAGCCGCAACCCTCTTCTCCTGTACGGCAGTCGGCGTAGAAGCCGCGATAACCCGGCTGCCCCTCACCGAAGCCGGTTAGCGTGCGGTGCCGCAACAGGAGGCACCATGCGACGACCCCGACCCCCCGTGCCCGGCAGAGGCCCGTTCAGTGGCACCGGCCTCATCATCGTCTGTCTCGCCGCCACCATGTGCGCGCTGCTCTACCCGATCTGGTCGTACACCGACCGACGCCCGGCCGGTGTGGACGTGCTCGGCTCACAGACCGTGCCGACGCGGTACGGGCCGCTGTCCGGTCTCGACCGCGACTTCGTCACGAAGGTCCGGCTGGCGGGCCTGTGGGAGCTGCCCGCGGGGCGCCAGGCCGCGCGCAAGGGCACCACGCGGGCCGTACGGACGGCCGGGGAGCGCCTGGTCGAGGGGCACACCTACCTGGACGCGCGGGTACGTGACGTCGCCGCGCGGCTGGGGCTGGTGCCGCCCGACGAACCCGACGCGCAACAGCGGTCCTGGCTGGAGGAGTTGGACGCGGCGAGAGGCACGGACTACGACCGCGGGTTCGCCGACGTCCTGCGGCTCGCGCACGGCCAGGTGTTCGCGCTCGTCGCCCAGGTGCGGGCCGGTACCCGCAACTCCCTGGTGCGTGACCTCGCCGACGACACGATCACGACCGAGCTGGACCACATCAGGATCCTGGAGGCCACCGGATACGTCGACTTCGACGCCCTGGCCCGGGAGGCGGACGGCACGAGCACCCCACCGGCGGTCACCCACTTCCCCGTACCGCTCGACCCGACGACCGCCCCCGCGGGCGGGGTCCCGGCCACGCCGGGGCCGAGCGCCTCCCCGTCCTACCCGCTGCCGCCGGCCACCTCCGGCCCTCCTCCGTGACGTCACGTACCCACAACGCTCCGTCCGGATCGTGAACAGGGCATGGCGCCCCACGGTGCCTTTGGCATAGAAACACGGCATGTTCTGGGTCCTCTTCCTGGTGTCGGCCTGGGCCGTGGCCGCCGTCTCGTGCACCCGCCTGTGCCTGGCCGCCGCACGCGTGGCCGCCGTCGACACGGCCCCGGACGCGACCCACGATCTGACGCTCTACGAAGCCGCGTTCCTGTCCGGCGGGCCCGCCCGGGTCGCCGAGCTGACCCTGGTGTCGATGGCCCGTCAGCGTCGGCTGCTGCTCGCGCACACCGGCTGGGCGACCGTCGTCGATCCGCGCGGGCGGGACGACATGGAGCGGTCCGTCATCGGGGCGATCGGACCCGAGGGTCAGTCGCGCATAGCGCCCGTGCGGAGCGGCGCGGCCGCCGCCGACGCGGTGCGCAGCCTCGCCGACCGGCTGGTGAGCGCGGGTCTGGCCGTACCCGACGGGGCCCGTACGACGGTGGCGTCGGGCGTCCGCCAGGTGCGGGCCGCCACGCTGGCCGTCCTGGCGCTGGGCGCCGTCGCGCTGTCGATGCCCGGCCAGCCGGACATGCCGCGCACCCTGGTCGCCCTCTGGTTCGGACTGCCCCTCGCGCTCACCCTGAGCTGCCTCGTGATCGCGCGGGTCGAGGTCCACCCGTACTCGCGCTGGGCCTCGCCGGCCGGGCAGCGGCTGCTGGGCGCCCTGGTGCGGCAGGGCGGCGGCCCCGGCGACGACCGCACCTACCTCACGTCGGTCGCGGTGCGCGGGGTCCGCGCCGTCGGCGAGCCCGAACTGCGGGCGGCCTTCGGGCAGCGCACGCCGTACTGGCACGACTGACCGCGCCCGCGCCCGGCGGGGGCGCGCGGAGGCATTGGCGCCGACACCGGCAGGCGGTGCTTGCCTTCCCCCGCACCCCCACGAAACATCCCCTTTGTCGCCGCCGTGCCTCGAAGGGATCCGCGATGAGAGCAGCCGTCGTCCACTCGGCCGCCGGGTCGTTGCTGTTGGCCGTTCTCGCCGCCGGTCCGGCCGGGGGCAGCACCGGCGCCCCCGCCACGACGACCGAGCGCGAGGGCACCAGGGTGGCCGCCGCCCGCGCCGCCGGGACCGGTGTCCGCTTCGGCGCGTGCACCGAGTTGCGGGACGCGCCGGACAGCCTCCGGTGCGGCACGGTGAGCGTCCCGCTCGACTACGCCCACCCGGACGGCAAGCAGATCGAGCTGACCGTCAGCCGGGTGCCGGCCACCCACCGCGACCCGCACAACAGCAAGCGCCGGGTGCCGCGCAAAGGCGCCCTGGTCTTCAACCCGGGCGGACCCGGCGGCTCCGGCATGTACTTCCCGCTGGCCGGCACGCTCCCGCAGTGGAAGCGCATCGCGGCCGCCTACGACCTGGTCGGCTACGCCCCGCGCGGCGTCGGCCGCTCGGCACCGCTGTCCTGCCAGGACCCCGGGCACTTCTTCAAGGGACCGGCCCCGGCGCCGGTGCACCCCTCGGAGTCGTACAAGCGGGAGCGCGTCGCACGGGCCAAGGCGTACGCGCAGGGCTGCGCGAAGCGGTCGGGCAGCGCGCTGCGCCACTACACCTCCCTGAACAACGCCCGTGACCTGGACGTCCTGCGGGCCGCGCTCGGCGAGCCGAAGCTGACGTTCCTGGGCGCCTCGTACGGCACCTACTTCGGGGCGCTGTACGCGACCCTGTTCCCCTCGCACGTGGCCCGGATGGTGTTCGACGCGGCGGTGAACCCCGATCCCGCGCAGATCTGGTACCGCAACAACCTCGGCCAGTCGGCGGCGTTCGAGGAGCGCTGGGCGGACTTCCGGGAGTGGGTCGCCCGCCACCACGACGTGTACGGACTGGGCACGACGGCCGCGGCGGTGGCGGACAGCTACGAGAAGGCGCGGGCCCGGCTGGCCGCCCGGCCGGCCGGCGGGAAGGTCGGCCCCGCCCAGTTGCAGAACGCGTTCCTCCGGGCCGGGTACTACGACACGTACTGGCCCTCGCGTGCCGCGGCGCTGTCGGCGTATCTGAAGGGCGACCCGCGGCCGCTGGTGGCCCAGGCGGCGCCGGTCACGCGGTCGGCCGCCGAGGCGGAGAACGGGAGCGCCGTCTACACGGCCGTGGAGTGCAACGACGCGCCCTGGCCGACGGACTGGAAGGTGTGGGACCGCGACAACACGCGGCTCGCTCGGGTGGCGCCGTTCGAGACCTGGGACAACGCCTGGGCGAACCTGCCGTGTGCCTACTGGCCGGTGCCGCGGCAGCAGCCGCTGGACGTGCGGACCGGCCCCGGCGAGCTGCCGCCGACGCTGATCCTGGCCGCCGAGCGGGACGCGGCCGCGCCCTACGACGGCGCTCTGGAGCTGCGCCGACGGCTGGCGGGCTCGGTGCTGGTGACCGAGCGGGACGCCGGCACGCACGGTGTCGCCGGCGGTCCCAACCGCTGCGTCAACGGCCATCTGGAGGCGTATCTGCTGGAGGACCGGCTGCCGGACCGGCGCGCGTCCTGCGCACCGCGTCCGGAGCCGGTGCCCACGCCGAAGCCGGGCACGAAGGCGAAGCCGGCCACGCGGTCGAAGCCGGTACGGGGCTGACGGCCGGCCGCCGGGGGCCTGCCTTGCGGCAGGCCCCCGGAGCGGGCTCAGGCCAGGCCCGCGACCAGCTCGGCGATGTCCTTGCGGCGGCCCGTGTAGAAGGGGACCTCCTCGCGGACGTGCATCCGCGCCTCGGAGGCACGCAGGTGACGCATGAGGTCGACGATGCGGTACAGCTCGTCGGCCTCGAAGGCCAGCATCCACTCGTAGTCGCCGAGGGAGAACGAGGCGACCGTGTTGGCGCGCACGTCGGGGTATCCGCGGGCCATCTTGCCGTGGTCGGCGAGCATCCGGCGGCGGTCCTCGTCGGGCAGCAGGTACCAGTCGTAGGAGCGCACGAACGGGTAGACGCTCACGTAGTTGCGGGGCGTCTCGTCGGCGAGGAACGCCGGGATGTGCGAGCGGTTGAACTCGGCGGGGCGGTGCAGCGCCATGTTCGACCAGACCGGCTCCAGAGCGCGCCCCAGCTTCGTCCGGCGGAAGAGGTTGTACGCCTCCTGGAGCTGGTCGGAGGTCTCGGCGTGCCACCAGATCATGAGGTCGGCGTCGGCGCGCAGGCCGGACACGTCGTAGGTGCCGCGGATGGTCACGTCCTTCGCGGCGAGCTGGTCGAACAGCTCCTGGACCTCGTCGGCGTAGCCCGCGCGGTCCTCGGGCAGCACGTCCTTCAGCCGGAAGACGGACCACAGCGTGTAGCGGATGACCTCGTTGAGGTCCTTGGCCAGCTTGCCCTTGTTCGGGATCCTGCCGGACTCGGTGGTGGGGGCATCTTCACTCATGCGGCTATTCTCCCGCTCCGCCGTGCAGGCTCTGCACCGGGTTGGCGGTGAGTTCCTGCACACCGCGCAGGTCGCCGCCGAGCTGGTCGACCGCCGCGTACGCGCTCGCGATGCAGGCCGGGATGCCGACCCCGTCGTACGCCGCGCCGCACACCGCCAGGCCCGGGACCGCGGCGACGTGCCCGCGGACGCGGGCCACGCGCGCGTGGTGGCCGACGGGGTACTGGGGCAGGCCGTCGGTCCAGCGGGTGACCCGGGTCTCCAGGGGGACGGCGTCGAGGCCGGTGGCCGCCTTCAGGTCGTGCCGGGAGACCGCCACGAGGGCGGCGTCGTCGCGCTCGAGGATCTCGGTCTCGCGGTGCCGTCCGACCGAGGTGCGCACCACGACCACGTCCGGGTCCTCGTCGGCGATCCAGCCCCACTTGCGGGAGGCGAACGTCGACGCCTTGATGGTGCGCCCGTCCACCGGCGGGACGAGGAAGCCGCTGCCCTCGGGCAGGGCGGCCGCGTCGCCCTGCCGGTAGGCGAGGGTGATCAGGGCCATCGAGGCGTACTCCACGGTGTCCAGTTCGGCGGCGGCCGCGGGGCAGTCCTCGCGCAGCAGGCGGGCGGTGTCGCGGGCGGGGGCCGCGAGGACGACGGCGTCGGCCTCCTCGGTGCGGCCGTCGGTCAGGATCCGCCAGCCGTCGCCGGTGCGGCGCAGGCCGCGCACCGAAGTGTTCAGCCGGATCTCCCCGCCGCGCGCCTTCACCGACTCCGCGACGGCGAGCGGGAGCCGGCCCACTCCGCCGGCGATGCCCATGAAGACGGGCCCGGCCTGCTGGTTCGCCGCCGTCTTCGCCTGGATCTCGCGGACCGCCTCGGTCAGCGAGTCGTGCGTGCGCGCGGCCTGGTAGAGCTGGGGGACGGCGGAGCGCAGCGAGATGCGGTAGGCGTCGCCCGCGTAGACCCCGCCCAGCAGGGGTTCCACCAGCCGGTCGACGACCTCTCGGCCGAGCCGGGCCGCCACGTACTCCCCCACCGCCACGTCGTCGCCGACCTCGGTGCGCGGCAGGCGGGCGTCGTCGTCGATACGGGCCAGGCCCTCGTCGGACAGCACTCCGGCCAGCGCGGCGGCGGTGCCGGGGACGCCCATCACATGGCCCTTGGGCATCGGACGCAGGGCGCCCCGGGTCCAGATCGAGGCGGTCGCGGTGGCCGGCGGCTGGAGGTGGTCGGCCAGACCCACCTCGCGCGCCAGCTCCACCGCCTCCGGTCTGCGGGCCAGCATCGACTCGGCGCCGAGGTCGACGCGCGCGCCCGCGATCTCGCCCGGCAGCAGCTTGCCGCCGACCCGGCCGGACGCCTCCAGCACGGTCACGCGCGCCCCGCGCTCCAGCAGCCGGTGGGCGGCGGCCAGCCCCGCGATCCCTGCCCCCACGACGACGACATGCTGCGTGCCCGTACCCGTATCCGTTGCGCTCATGACCCCACTCTCTCAGAGCCCTCCGACACTCCCTCAGAGCCGTTCGGCACCCTCGCGCGGCCCTTCGGGCACTCCCTCAGGGCCCTCCGGCAGCCCCGCGGGCCCCCGGTGTCCTGGACGAGTCCCGACCGTGACCGCATCGCGACCGGCCGCCGCAAACGTCCCGGGCCGCTGCGGCGTCGAAGGAGCGTCAGTCGTCACCGCCCCGGGGGGAGACCCACATGCGCGCACCACACCCCGCCCCACGTTCCGCACGGCGTTCCGCGCCGCCTTCCGTACGGCGTTCCGCCCGGGCCCTGGCCGGGTTGCTGCTCGTCTCGGCCCTGGCCCTGGCGGGATGCAGCGCGGGCGCGGACGACAAGTCCGCCACCGCTTCCGACGCCAAGGCCGCGGCCGGGCCCGAGGCGCAGACGGACACCGGTTCGCAGGCCCGGTCGGGCGCCGCCGACAGCAGCGGCAGCAGCAGCGGCAGCGGCAGCGGCAAGGCGAAGACCGGCACGCCGCCGGCCCTGTCCACCAGCCACATCATCCGCACCGCCACGCTGACCGTGCGGGTCAAGGACGCCGCGAAGGCCCTCGACTCGGCCCGCACCACCACCGAGAACGCGGGCGGCTACGTCGGCGACGAGACGACCACCCGGTCCACCCAGGACACGGACAGCGGCGAGACCACCCGGGTCGTGCTGCGCGTGCCGGTCGACCGTTACGACGAGGTCCTCGCCGGTCTGGAGGGCACGGGCAAGCTCCTGGAGCGCACCGCGAAGGCCCAGGACGTCACCGACCAGGTCGTCGACGTCGACAGCCGGGTCAAGTCGCAGCGCGCCAGCGTGGCCCGCATCCGCGAGCTGATGGACCGGGCGACCAAACTCTCCGACGTGGTCACCCTGGAGGGCGAACTGAGTTCCCGCGAGGCCGATCTGGAGTCGCTGCTGGCCCAGCAGGCGTCCTTGAAGGACCGGACGAGCATGGCCACCATCACGCTCTCCCTCTTCGAGAAGCCGGTGCCGAAGGCCGAGAAGAAGGACGAGGACCCCGGGTTCACGGACGCGCTCGCGGGTGGCTGGGGAGCGTTCGTGACGATGCTGCGCTGGCTCGCGGTGGCGTTCGGCGCGGCCCTGCCGTTCGCGGCCGTGGCGGCGCTGCTGGTCCTGGCGTGGCTGCGCCTGGTCCGGCCCCGGCGCCGGCACCGGACCGCACCGGACGGACCGGTTCCGACCGGACCCGACCGGAACGGGCCGACCTTGAGCGGACCCGATCAGCACTGAACCGACAGCACCGAAATGCCCGTCCCCCGTAGCGTGTTCGTATGAGCATGAGCCGTGTGAGCCCTCGGGCAGAGCGACTGGTCGTGATCGGCGGCGACGCCGCGGGAATGTCCGCGGCGTCCCAGGCCCGCCGACTCAGAGGTCCGGACGAGCTGGAGATCGTGGCCTTCGAACGCGGCCACTTCACGTCCTACTCGGCGTGCGGCGTCCCCTACTGGGTGGGCGGCGACGTCACCGAACGCGACCAACTGATCGCCCGCACGCCCGAGGAGCACCGCGAACGGGCGATCGACCTGCGGATGCGCACCGAGGTCACGGAGATCGACACCGCCGGGCAGCGGGTACGCGCGCGTGACCTGGACAGCGGCGCCGAGTCCTGGACGTCGTACGACAAGCTGGTGATCGCGACCGGGGCCCGGCCGGCGCGTCCCGAGATGCCGGGCATGGACGCCCCGGGGGTCCACGGGGTGCAGACCCTCGACGACGGCCAGGCCCTGCTCGACACCCTGGCACGCACGCGTGGCCGACGCGCGGTGGTCGTCGGCGCCGGCTACATCGGCGTGGAGATGGCCGAGGCGCTCATCAACCGGGGCTACGGGGTGACGGTCCTCAACCGCGGCACGGAGCCCATGTCGACGCTGGATCCCGACATGGGCCGTCTGGTGCACCGGGCGATGGAGGGCCTCGGCATCACCATGGTCAACGACGCCGAGGTCACCAAGGTGCTCACCGGCGACGACGGGCGGGTACGGGCGGTGGTCACCGAGGACGCGGAGTACCCGGCCGACGTGGTCGTGCTCGGCATCGGCGTACGCCCGGAGACGGCCCTCGCACGGGCCGCCGGACTGCCCCTGGGCAGCCACCACGGCCTGCTCACCGACCTGGCGATGCGGGTGCGCGGCCACGAGAACGTCTGGGCGGGCGGCGACTGCGTGGAGGTGCTGGACCTCGTCTCGGGACAGGAGCGGCACATCCCGCTCGGCACCCACGCCAACAAGCACGGCCAGGTCATCGGCACCAACGCGGGCGGCGGCTACGCCACCTTCCCCGGCGTCGTCGGCACGGCGGTGAGCAAGGTCTGCGACCTGGAGATCGCGCGCACGGGGCTGCGCGAGAAGGACGCGCACCGGGTCGGGCTGCGCTTCGAGGCGGTCACCATCGAGTCGACCAGCCGGGCGGGCTACTACCCGGGCGCCTCGCCCATGACGGTGAAGATGCTCGCCGAGCGCCGTACGGGACGGCTGCTCGGCGTGCAGATCGTCGGCCGGGAGGGCGCGGCGAAGCGGGTCGACATCGCCGCGGTCGCCCTCACGGCCGGCCTGACGGTGGAACAGATGACGGCCCTGGACCTGGGGTACGCGCCGCCCTTCTCCCCGGTGTGGGACCCGGTGCTGGTGGCCGCCCGCAAGGCGGCGGCCAAGGTGCGCCCCGCCTGACGGCCCCGGTGCACCACGGCGGCCGGGGCGGTGCGCTCGGGCCGTCCCGCGGCTCCGGGGCCCGGGACGGAACGCTCAGGCCGTGCCGGTGATCCGGGGCAGCGAGGCCACGGACGCGCTCGCGGCCGTGGCGGTGGCGGCCGGCTGCTCGCCGGCCGGCCGCGCGTGCGCCGCCGACGCCCTGACGGTCCGCAGCCGGTTGCCGACCGCCTCGTCGAGGGTCACCGGCCGCTTCAGCTGCGCGGCGAGCCGCCCCGCCTCCTGGCCGAGCCGGGCCACGTCCTCCCACGGCAGCCGCACCACCAGTGAGATCTCCGCCTCACCGTCAGGCAGTGCGTGGATCGCGGGCAGAGCCTGAGCGGTAACTCCGTCGTTCATCGCCTGATCCTCACGTCGTCCCCGCGTCACGCCTTCCCCGGACCGCGGGCGGTTGACGACTCATACGCGTGTACGGACGCGGGTGTTCACCGGCCCGTCGTCCACCGGTTCGTCCGGCGTCCCGCGGGCAGTAGTCCCTTGTGGTCATCCCCGTGCACGACGTCAACCCGGTGCGCCGCACCCCCTGGGTGACGTACGCGCTGATCGCCGCGAACGTCCTGGTGTTCCTGTTCACGCCGGGCCTCGCCGGCTCCGCGGCGGCCGGCGACCATCTGTCCCGGCTCTGTCACCTGCACGCGTTCCTGGACCACTACGCGGCGGTGCCACGGGAGTTGATCCACCATCAGCTTCCGGGAACCGTCCCCACGGGGGCCGTCGGGGCCGGCGCACAGGGGCCGGGCTGCGTGGTCGGACCGCCGGGCTACGCCAAGTCCCCGCCTCTGTCCGTGTTCACCGCGCTGTTCCTGCACGGCAGCTGGCTGCATCTGCTGGGCAACATGCTGTTCCTGCTGATCTTCGGGAACAACATCGAGGACCGCATGGGGCACATCCGCTTCACGCTGTTCTACGTCGCCTGCGGCTACGCGGCCTCGTACGGCTTCGCACTGCTCAACGACGCGTCGACCGACCCGCTGATCGGCGCCTCGGGGGCGATCGCCGGCGTGCTGGGCGCCTATCTGGTGCTGTATCCGAGGGCGCGGGTCTGGGTGCTCGTCCCGTTCCTGGTCTTCCTGCCGCTGCGGCTGCCGGCCTGGCTGGTGCTCGGCTTCTGGTTCGTGCTCCAGGCGGTGTACTCGTCCGGCGAGGGCGTCTCCGAGGTGGGCACGGTGGCGTACGCGGCGCACATCGTCGGCTTCCTCACCGGGATGCTGCTCGCCTGGCCGCTGCGGCCCGGCACCCCACCGCCTCCGGAGCCGCGCGGCCTGCTGTTCGGCAGGCGGGCGCGACCCCGGCACTCCTGGTGAGGCGCCTCAGCGGGCGGTGCGGGTGTGGACGTACTCCACGAGCCGGGTCAGCGCGTCCGGGTCGGTGGACGGCATGACTCCGTGGCCGAGGTTGAAGATGTGGCCCTCCAGGTCCGCGGCCGCGTCGAGGACCTCGCGCGTCTTGGCCTCGACCGCGTCACGGCCGGCGAACAGGACGGTCGGGTCCAGGTTGCCCTGGAGCGCCTTGCCCGGTCCGACCCGGCGGACGGCCTCGTCCATCGGCACCCGCCAGTCGACGCCGACGACGTCCGCGCCCGCCTCGCCCATCAGACCGAGCAGCTCG
This sequence comes from Streptomyces sp. NPDC001443, assembly GCF_053597355.1. Taxonomy (NCBI): domain Bacteria; kingdom Bacillati; phylum Actinomycetota; class Actinomycetes; order Kitasatosporales; family Streptomycetaceae; genus Streptomyces; species Streptomyces sp. NPDC001443. The sequence goes on along the minus strand of NZ_JBSFIA010000005.1, from coordinate 151,094 downwards.
CCGGTGCCGACACCGAAGTGGATGCGGGGGACGCCGTACCCCTCGACCGCGCGGAACACCTTCGCGGAGGCGGCCATCACCGAGCGGCGGTAGTCCACCGGGGCCAGCGCGCCGGCCCAGGAGTCGAACAGCTGGACCGCGCTCGCGCCCGCCTCGATCTGGACCTTCAGGAAGGCCGCGGTGATGTCGGCGAGACGGTCGAGCAGGTCGGCCCAGAGCTCGGGGTCGCCGTACATCATCGCCTTGGCGTTCTCGTACGTGCGCGACGGGCCGCCCTCGACGAGGTAGCTCGCGAGGGTGAACGGCGCGCCCGCGAAACCGATCAGCGGGGTGCCGCCGAGTTCGCGGGTGAGCAGGCCGATCGCCTCGACGACGTAGGGCACGTCGTCCGGGGTCAGGTCGCGCAGCTGCGCCAGGTCGGCGCGGGTGCGGATCGGCCGCTCGACGACCGGGCCGACGCCGGGCTTGATGTCGAGGTCGATGCCGATGGCCTTGAGCGGGACGACGATGTCGCTGAAGAAGATCGCCGCGTCCACGTCGTGCCGGCGCACCGGCTGGAGCGTGATCTCGGTGACCAGCTCGGGGCGCATGCAGGACTCCAGCATCGGAACGCCCTGGCGCACCTTGCGGTACTCCGGCAGGGAGCGACCGGCCTGCCGCATGAACCACACGGGCGTGTGCGGCACGGGCTCACGCCTGCACGCCTTCAGGAAGGGGCTGTCGTACGTCGCTGTCGGCTGCTGGCCCGCGGGGCTTCCGTTCGCACTCACGACGGCAAGTCTCGCACGACGGCGGAGCACCCCGGGCCGGAGTGCGGGACACGGGACCGCCTACGGGTCGGGGCGCGGGTGGCTCACGGGTCGGGGCGCGCGCAGTGCGGGCAGGGGCGTGGAGGGCGGGCCGCGGGCCCTGGGTGCGGGGGCGGGGCGCGGGCGGTTCGGGGTGCGGGCAGGGGCGTGGGGGCAGGGTGCGCGCGGGGGTGCGAGGTGCCGTGCGCGGGAGCGCAAGGGGCCATGGGGGTGTCTTGCTCTGCACGAAGCCCCCGTTCCCCTTAATCTTCCCCGCATGGCTGCGGCTCAGGGACGACTGTCGGACGGCGCTGGCGAGATGGACGACGCGAAGGACACCGGGGAGGACGCCCCACACGCGAACGCGGCTCCGCCGCCCTTCCGGGCCGCGGTGGACGCGCTGAGAACCGCGCGGCTGCGACCGCAGATCGAGATCGAGCCGACACCGGCCCCGCAGCGGCTGGCGCCGTTCACGTACGCGCTGGAGGCGGCGGTCGTCGACGGCGACCAGGAGCTGGCCGACGGCCGGCTGGTGCTGCTGCACGACCCCGCCGGGCACGACGCCTGGCAGGGCACCTTCCGGCTGGTGACGCTGGTGCGCGCGGAACTGGAGGCGGAGATGGCCGCCGACCCGCTGCTGCCCGAGGTGTGCTGGTCGTGGCTGACGGGCGCGCTCCAGGCGCGCGGCCTCGGGTACGGCGAGCCGAGCGGCACCGTCACGCGCGCGAGCTCCCACTACTTCGGCGGGCTGTCGGCACGCCCCGCGGCCTCGCAGATCGAGATCCGGGCGTCGTGGACGCCCCGGGAGGGCCTGGGCGGGGTCCCGGACACCGCGGGCCATCTGGCGTCCTGGTGCGATCTGCTGGCCCAGGTGGCGGGGCTGCCGCCGGCCGGTCCCGGCGACGCGTCGGTGGTGACGCTGCCGCAGCGACGGGGGCCGCAGTCCCGGTGACCTCACCGCGGGGGCGGAGTCCGGACCGGAACCGGGGCCGGGACCGGAGCCGGGGCCGGGGCTGACGCAGGGGCCGAGCCGGGGCCGGGACCGGAGCCAGGGCCGGGGCTGACGCAGGGGCCGAGCCGGGGCCGGGACCGGAGCCAGGGCCGGGGCTGACGCAGGGGCCGAGCCGGGGCCGGGACTGGAGCCGGGGCCGGGGCTGACGCAGGGGCCGAGCCGGGGCCGGGGGCACCCGCGTGAGAATCCCGCGGCCGCCCCTCCGCCGCGCCCGCGAGGCCCTCGGACCTGCGCCTGATCGGTTTTTCGACCGCTCTCTCACACTCGCTCACCCCCTCTTGGCCCGTTTGCTCGTCCGTTTTGATGATCTCTTTGTCGATACGGCCACTTTCAGACAACCAACTGGCTTCGACCGAAACGATTCGATCTTCGGATGATCGCTCGCGTGTCCGAATTGCACGTATTGTTACTCACTAGATCGTGATCATTTCCTAAAGGACGCCGGGTTTGGTGCCGAAGACGACTGTGACCTTGAAAGCACGGTTCGTCCCGGCTTCATCCCCACGAGCCGGTACCGTCCCCCACCCAGGAGGCCTGGTGTCCGTTCTCCTCGAGCAGCCCGCAAGCCTGGTCGCCTACCGCCCGAACAAGCCCACCGCCATGGTGGTCGTGGCCGACCCCCGCGTCCGCTCCACCGTCACCCGCCACCTGTGGGCGCTCGGTGTGCGCGACGTCATCGAGGCCTCGTCCATCGCGGAGGCTCGTCCCCGCATCGGCAACCCCCGCGACATCTGCGTCGCCGACGTCCACCTGCCGGACGGCTCCGGCCTCACCCTCCTGTCCGAGACCCGCGCGGCCGGTTGGCCCAACGGCCTCGCCCTCTCCGCCGCCGACGACATCGGCGCCGTGCGCAACGCCCTCGCGGGCGGCGTCAAGGGCTATGTCGTCACCGGCACCCGCACCAACGTCGGGCTCCCCACCCGCCTCGGTGCCGCCCCCATCGGCTCCGCCGCCGCCCGCCTGCACCGCCGCCCCCCGGGTGCCCCGAGCCACCCGGGCGGCTACCGCGAACTGTCCGGACGCGAGGTCGAGGTGCTGCGACTGGTCGCGGAGGGCCAGTCGAACAAGGCGATCGGCGTCTCCATGGGCCTGTCCGCGCTGACCGTCAAGAGCCACCTCGCCCGCATCGCCCGCAAGCTCGGCACGGGCGACCGCGCCGGGATGGTCGCGGTGGCGCTGCGGACCGGAATCATCCACTGACCATCACGACCGCATACCGATCTCCCGATCGGCCCACCGCCCGGATGTCACCCCATTGCCCCACTGACCGCTTTCGCTGACACGTGTGATACGTGACTGGTTTACACCCCTCAGGCGCCCGCCGACGGAACGTTCCGTCGGCGGGCGCTGTCGATACACGGATACCCTTGACATGTGACCGACGCCCAAGAGACCGCAGCAGCCACGTCACTGCGAACCACCGGAGGCGCCCCTCCGGACGACGGCGGATCTTCTGCGACCGGGGCGCCCGTCCCGCTGCTCGAACCGCGCGAGGGCATTCCGCCGGTGATCACCGACGAGGCCGCCCTCGCCGAGGTGATCGCCGCCTTCGCCGCCGGAACCGGCCCGGTGGCCGTGGACGCCGAGCGCGCGTCCGGCTACCGCTACGGCCAGCGCGCCTATCTGGTGCAGCTGCGCCGCGCCGGCGCCGGCTCCGCCCTGATCGACCCCGTGGCCTGCCCGGATCTCTCCGGGCTGGGCGAGGCGCTGTCCGGGGTGGAGTGGGTGCTCCACGCGGCCACCCAGGACCTGCCCTGTCTGCGCGAGATAGGCATGGTTCCCAGTCTGCTGTTCGACACCGAGCTGGCCGGCCGGCTGGCCGGGTTCCCCCGGGTGGGCCTGGGCGCGATGGTCGAGAGCGTGCTCGGATTCGTCCTGGAGAAGGGCCACTCCGCCGTCGACTGGTCGACCCGGCCGCTGCCCGATCCCTGGCTGCGCTACGCGGCCCTGGACGTGGAACTCCTCGTCGATCTGCGCGACGCGCTGGAGAAGGAGCTGGACCGGCAGGGCAAGCTGGAGTGGGCCCGGCAGGAGTTCGACGCGATCGCCTCCGCTCCGCCGCCGGAGCCCCGCAAGGACCCCTGGCGACGTACGTCCGGCATGCACAAGGTGCGGCGGCGGCGCCAGCTCGCGGTGGTGCGCGAGCTGTGGGAGGCCCGCGACCGGATCGCGCAGCGCCGGGACGTCTCGCCGGGCAAGGTGCTCGGCGACGCGGCCATCGTCGAGGCCGCCCTCTCGCTGCCGGCCAACGCGCACGCCCTCGCCGCGCTGGCCGGGTTCGGGCACCGCATGGGGCGGCGGCAGCTGGACCAGTGGCAGGCGGCCGTCGACCGCGCCAGGGCGTTGCCCGACGCACAGCTGCCGCAGCCGGGGCAGCAGGTGACCGGTCCGCCGCCGCCGCGGGCGTGGGCGGACAAGGACCCGGCCGCGGCTGCCAGGCTGTCGGCCGCGCGGGCGGCGGTGTCGGCGCTGGCCGAGCGGATCGACATGCCTCAGGAGAACCTGATCACACCGGACACCGTGCGACGGGTCTGCTGGGAGCCGCCGAGGAGCACGGACGTCGACTCCACCGCGGCCGCGCTGGCCGGGTACGGCGCCCGCCCCTGGCAGGTGGAGCTGGTGGCCCCGGCCCTGTCCGAGGCGCTGTCCGTCCGGGCCACCTGACAGGACACCCACCGGCCCCTGACGGCCCGGCACCGCCCCTCGCCCGGACCGCCCGCGGCCCGACGGGCCCCACGGACCACACCGAGGTCCTCGATCGGCCCCCACGGACCATGGCCGAGGTCCCCGACCGGGCCCCGAAGGGACCATCGGGGACCCTGACGGACCACCACGGACCGCCGAGGTCCCGGGTGGACCCCCACACGGACCGCCGAGGTCCCTGACGGACCACCACGGACCGCCGAGGTCCCGGGTGGACCCCCACACGGACCGCCGGGGATGTGGATGGCCCCCCACGCTCCGTCCGTGTCCCCGACGGACCCCCGCGGGCCGCCGGGGATGTGGACGGACCGTCGCCGCCCGGGTCGTGGGCGGTCCGCGCCCGCACTCCTCTCCGCCCTGCGCCTCCGCTACGCCCGAAGGTGACGCGGAAACGGAGTAAGGGCGTACGTCGAGATCACGCCAAGATCCGGCACGGACAGGCAGCGGCACACCGCTCCCGCGCGTCAGCAGAACACGGCCGACCGCAGGCGGACGAGGGTGCGGACCGCCGCCCGACCCGTGCGCGGCGGGCGCGGCCTCTCCCGGCAAGGCGCCCCCCGGCGCCCCCAGGGCCGACCCGCCCCGGAGCCGACCCGGCACGCCCGGCAAGGCGACTTCGGCACGCGCACACCCGACCCCCGCACCCGGCAGGACGACTTCGGCACCCCGCGGAAGCAACCCCGACGCACCGGACAAGGCGACTTCGGCACGCCCGCGGAGGCGGCTCCGGCGCGCCCGCGGAGGCGGCTCCGGCGCGCGGGTGAATGTGACCTTCGCCGCTCCAGCCCCCGGGGCTGGGCAGCATGGTTACTCGCAAGTAGCATGGGGAGGTGAGCGCGCGCTCAGCGCGTGTGCCGCGCTGCAGTGCCATCCCGCATCTGGAGGAGAGCCATCGTGCCTCGTACCGTCAGGGACGTCGTCTTCGTCGACGGCGTCCGCACCCCGTTCGGCAAGGCGGGCCCGAAGGGCATCTACCACGAGACCCGCGCCGACGACCTCGTCGTGAAGGCGATCCGGGAGCTGCTGCGCCGTAACCCGGGCCTCGACCCCAAGAAGATCGACGAGGTCGCCATCGCCGCGACCACGCAGATCGGCGACCAGGGTCTGACGCTGGGCCGTACGGCCGGCATCCTCGCGGGTCTCCCCCAGTCGGTCCCCGGCTACTCCATCGACCGCATGTGCGCGGGCGCGCTGACCGCCGTCACGTCCGTCGCGGGCTCCATCGGCTTCGGCGCGTACGACGTCGTCATCGCCGGTGGTGTCGAGCACATGGGCCGTCACCCCATGGGTGAGGGCGTCGACCCCAACCCGCGGTTCGTCAGCGAGAAGCTGGTCGACGAGTCCGCCCTGTTCATGGGCATGACCGCGGAGAACCTGCACGACCGCTACCCCACCATCACCAAGCAGCGCGCCGACGAGTACGCCGTGCGCTCGCAGGAGAAGGCCGCCAAGGCGTACGCCGACGGCAAGATCCAGCAGGACCTGGTGCCGATCTCGGTCCGCCGCACCAACGCCGAGGCCGGTGAGACGGGCTGGGGCCTGGTCACCGCCGACGAGCCGATGCGCCCGGGCACGACCCTGGAGAGCCTGGCCGGCCTCAAGACCCCGTTCCGGGTGCACGGCCGGGTCACCGCCGGCAACGCGGCCGGTCTGAACGACGGCGCGACCGCCTCGATCATCGCGTCCGAGGACTTCGCCCGCGAGAACGGCCTGCCGGTCAAGATGCGCCTGGTCTCGTACGCCTTCGCGGGCGTCGAGCCGGAGGTCATGGGCTACGGCCCGATCCCGGCCACCGAGAAGGCCCTGGCCCAGGCCGGTCTGTCGATCGAGGACATCAACCTCTTCGAGATCAACGAGGCGTTCGCCGTCCAGGTCCTCGCCTTCCTGGAGCACTACGGCATCGCCGACGACGACGCGCGCGTCAACCAGTACGGCGGCGCGATCGCCTACGGCCACCCGCTCGCCTCGTCGGGCGTGCGTCTGATGACGCAGCTGGCCCGTCAGTTCGAGGAGCAGCCGCACGTCCGCTACGGCCTGACCACCATGTGCGTCGGCTTCGGCATGGGCGCGACGGTCATCTGGGAGAACCCGCACTTCGAGGGGGACAAGTGAGCAACACCGCCGAGCTTCTGAAGGGTGCGGCCGAGCTGTTCCCGGACGAGGTCGTGACGTCGGCGCACGTGCGCCACCTCGACCTGCCGTACGGCGCCGGGCGTTTCGCGCTCGTCACGCTGGACAACGGCTTCGACCACACCAAGCCGACCACCTTCGGCCCGGCGTCGCTGGCGAACCTCAACGCCGCGATCGACCAGGTCGAGGCGGAGGCCGCGGCCGGCGGGATCGTCGGCGTCGGCATCACCGGCAAGCCGTTCATCTTCGCGGTCGGCGCCGACCTCAAGGGCGTCGAGCTCCTCAAGGAGCACAAGGACGCGCTCGCCATCGGCAAGGGCGGCCACGAGGTCTTCAAGCGCCTCGCGGGCCTCGCGGTCCCGACCTTCGCGTACTACAACGGCGCGGCCATGGGCGGCGGCGTCGAGGTCGGCCTGCACTGCACCTACCGCACGGTCTCCAAGGCCCTGCCGGCGTTCTCGCTGCCCGAGGTCTTCCTCGGCCTGGTCCCCGGCTGGGGCGGCTGCACGATCCTGCCGAACCTGATCGGCGCGGACAAGGCCGTCTCGGTGATCATCGAGAACAGCCTCAACCAGAACAAGCAGCTCAAGGGCCAGCAGGTCTTCGACCTCGGCATCGCCGACGCCCTCTTCGAGGGTGCGGACTTCCTGGAGCAGTCGCTGATCTGGACGGCGAACGTCCTCAAGGGCGACATCGCGGTCGAGCGTCCGGCGATCGACCGCGGCGAGGCCTGGGACCAGGCCGTCGCCCGCGGCCGCGCCGCCGCCGACGGCAAGGTGCACGGCGCGGCCCCGGCCGCCTACCGCGCGCTGGACATCATCGCCGCCGCCAAGAACGGCGACCTCCAGCAGGGCTACGACGCCGAGGACCTGGCGCTCGCCGACCTGATCATGGGTGGCGAACTGCGGTCCGGCATCTACGCGTTCAACCTGGTGCAGAAGCGCGGCAAGCGCCCGGCCGGTGCCCCGGACAAGAACCTGGCGCGCCCGGTCACCAAGGTCGGCGTGGTCGGCGCGGGCCTGATGGCCAGCCAGCTCGCCCTGCTCTTCCTGCGCCGCCTCGAGGTCCCGGTCGTCCTCACGGACATCGACCAGGAGCGCGTCGACAAGGGTGTGGGCTACGTCCACGCCGAGATCGACAAGCTGCTCGGCAAGGGCCGGATCAACCAGGACAAGGCCAACCGCCTCAAGGCGCTGGTCTCCGGCGTCCTGGACAAGGCCGAGGGCTTCTCCGACGCGGACTTCATCATCGAAGCCGTGTTCGAGGAGATCGGTGTCAAGCAGCAGGTGTTCGCGGAGGTCGAGGCGGTCGCCCCGGCGCACGCGATCCTCGCCACCAACACCTCGTCCCTCTCGGTCACCGAGATGGCCTCGAAGCTGAAGAACCCCGAGCGGGTCGTCGGCTTCCACTTCTTCAACCCGGTCGCGATCCTGCCGCTGCTGGAGATCGTCCGCGGCGAGCTGACCGACGACGCGTCGCTTGCGACCGCCTTCGCGGTGGCCAAGAAGCTGAAGAAGACCGCGGTCCTGGTGAAGGACGCCCCGGCGTTCGTCGTCAACCGCATCCTCACCCGCTTCATGGGCGAGATCCAGAACGTCATCGACGAGGGCACCTCCGTCGAGGTCGCGGAGAAGGCGGTCGAGCCCCTGGGCCTGCCGATGTCCCCGCTGGTCCTGCTGGAGCTGGTCGGTCCCGCGATCGGTCTGCACGTCTCGGAGACCCTCAACCGGGCCTTCCCGGACCGCTTCACGGTCTCCCCGAACCTCGCGGCCGTCGTCAAGGCGGGCAAGCGCGGCTTCTACGTCTACTCCGCCGAGAACGGCTTCAAGCCGGTGCTGGACCCCGAGGTCGCCGCGCTCCTGAAGCAGGGCGATGTCGTCCTGACCGAGGAGCAGGTGCGCGCCCGGGTCCTCGACGCGGTCGCCCAGGAGATCGGGCTCATGCTCGACGAGGGCGTCGTCGCCGAGGCCCAGGACATCGACCTGTGCCTGATCACGGGCGCCGGCTGGCCCTTCCACCTGGGCGGCATCACGCCGTACCTGGACCGTGAGGGTGTCTCGCAGCGGGTGAACGGCAAGCCGTTCCTGGAGCCTGGGGTGGCTTCGGTCCCGGCATGACGTCCACCGCGCACCGGTCCTGACACCGGTGCGACACGCGACCGCCCCCGCCGCTTCCACAGCGGCGGGGGCGGCCTGCGTGTCACCGGTCCGCGGTGCACCGGCACGTCCCGGACGTCGTACGGCACACGTGAAGAGGGCCTCCACGCACTGCGCGAAGACCCTCTCTCGTTCCACACCGGCGAACCGGACGTCTCACACCACTGTCAGCGGCCCGAAACCGTCGGCGACATCACCCGTGGCCTGTCGCATCACTCTCACCCGCGCGTCCGTGCCCATCACCGCCACCACGACCCGCCCCACATGGTCCAGCGCGAGGGCGGGCGGACGAGCGATCAGCACATCGTGGTCGGTCCACTCCGGTGCCTCTTCCCGGCCCTGGACCGCGACGACCGCGGTGCTCAGCCGGTTCCGGGCGTTGCGGCGCGCGAGGACGACGACGTCCTGGCGGCCGGTCTGCTGCCGCAGCGCCGCGATCCTGCCGGTTCCGCCGTGGCCACCCAGCCGTTCGACACGTTCGTTCCACCGGCCGTCAGGCCGCTGCCGCACGCACAGCACCTCGCCCGAATCCTCCTCACGGTAGAAGAGCGCCATACGCGAACGTCCGATCTGCACCGGCGTGATTCCGCCGACGGGCCGCCAGGCGTCCGGATCGGCCGACGTCACCCCGTCCTGCAGCTTGTACGGGCCGTACACGCTCTCCTGGTACCAGTGCAGGCCGCTGACGCGGTTCGCAGCGAACAGTTCGATCCGACCGGTGGACTTCAGGACAGCTGTCAGGCAGTCCTGCACGGCGCGACCGCCCAGGTCCTCCCAGTCACCCCAGCCGTCGCCGGTCTCACGGCGGGCGCTGACACCGGACCCGAAGTTGCGCATGAACACGTGCAGTCTGCCCGAAGGATCCACGGCGGCTTCGGGGACGCCCACCTCCCGGCAGCGTCGCCAGTCGTTCGACCGCTCGTTGGGATTGCCGACCCTCTCCCAGGGGAGTACCGCCCCGGTGCGGGCCTGCCGCCGCATACGGACGACCTCCACGTCCACCTGGCCGCCCAGCCCTTGGGCGCGACGCAGAGCGACGAGATGTACTCCGCCTTCCCTGTCCGGCGCCACGGCCAGTGCGGGGGCCAGGCCGGTGCCGGGCAGGAAAACCGGCCCGCCCCAACTGTCGCTGCCCGGCTCGTTCTCGGTCCAGACCGCGACCCGGCCACCGAGCATGGCGTACGCGGCGAGCCGGCCGTCGGCCTGCAGATGGAGCCAGTCGGTCCCGCCCTCGTACCGGGCCCGGGTGCTCCAGCCATAGCGACGGATGTCGACTCCGTCAGAGAGCTGCAGGTCACCGCAGTAGCGGTGCCGGCAGTCGTGTCCGTCGGCGGAGGTGTACACGTGGAGCACGCGCTTCTTCTCGGCCCAGCCGTCCTCGGTGAGGTTGCTGGGCCAGCTCTTGTTTCCGTAGCCGACGCAGTTGTCGACGAGGGGCGGCGCGCCGCCTTCCACGATGTAGTGCTCCAGCGCCGCCAACGCGAACTGTGCCGCCGCGGTGTGGTCCTGGTGGTCGCTGGACTGCGGCCCTCGCTCCTCGTCCCAGTGCGTGTGCCAGGGATCGGGGTCCATGGTCCAGAACTGGCTGGGCCGCGCGCGATGGAGTATCTCGACCAGGGAACGCAGCAGCTCGTCCTTGCTGATCTCCTGCGGCTGGTGCAGCGGTGCCCCCGCGGCAATCAGGGTGAGCTGGGCGGAGGCCTCCCCGTTCCACAGCTGGGCCAGCTGGACGGGCGGCACGTCGGCCGGGAATCCGTGCCGGGTGTCGACGATCCGCAGCCCGAAGAAGAGCAGCTGCACATGGGGCGCGACCAGCAGGGTGGAACGGTCCACCGACACTCCGGTCGAGAACGTGAAGACGTCGCGTGCCCATTCGCTCTCGCGGTCGCCCGTCACCATGTCCGCGTACGCCGCGCGCAGTCCCTGCTGACGCGCCTCGGCGTACCCCTCGTAGTCCGGCGGGCTGTCCATACGGAGGGGGTCACGGGTGTCGATGTTGCGTCCGTCGGCCTCGCCTGCCGTCAGGTACACGCTGGTGACCTGGCGCCCCGCCTCCAGCGCCCGTTGCAGGTCGGGGTTGATGAAGTAGAGGTCGTCGTCCGGATGCGCCAGCACCTGGACCAGCGAGGGCCGTACCGGGGGTCCTCCGGCGGGCTCCACGCCGGGTTCTCCTCGCCCATGGAAGGGCTGGGGACGATTCGGGTCAGGGATACCAATGCTCATTGCTGCCATCCAGAAAGACGTCCCGTGCGGAACATCTGATTACGCGGTGTAACCGCCTCGAACTGACTGAGGGTCGGGAAGGGGCCGGGCAGGACGGCCGCCGGCGCGGCGTCCTGCCACGTCACACCTCAGCCCACAACCTGCCACGCCTCGAATCCGATCGACCCGCGGCCGGCCTGCCGGGCCACGGCCAGACGCCCGTCCACACCCAGCACGGCGATCCACGCACGGCCGACCGCGTCGAAGGCCACGGCTGGAGCGTGCACCGGCGGTCCGCCGAGCACCTCAGTGGAAAGTTCCTGCCAGGGGTTGTCGCCGGGAACGAAACGGTAGGCGATACCGCCCAGATCGCTGAGGGCGGCCACCAGTGTGCCGAGCTCCATGTCCGGACTCGCAGCGCAGGCGACCGCGCCGAAGCCGCCTCGGCCGCCGATCGACGCAGCCGGTCTGGACCACCGACCGCCCGGCGCGTCCTCCTCGGCCATGAGCAGCTGCCCCGTTTCGGGCTGCCGGAACACGGCCATGACCCGGTCGTTCGGCTGTACCACGGCCGTGGCGGGCGAGGCCGGGACAGTGAGGCGAAAACGAGGAGCACGCTGCAACTCCTCGTAATGGGAACCCTGTACCCAGTGGAAAACACCTTCTCTGCTGGCGGCGAAGACCTCTACCCGACCGTTGGGTGCGGTCAGCGCGGAAACGCCTTCTTGCAGCTCATGTCCGCGCAGATCGGTCCACTTGCCCCAGACACCGTCCGTCTCCTGAATGCGGGCGTGCAGTCCCTGTCCCGCATTGCGAACAAAGAGGTGCAGACGCCCCAGAGCATCACGGGTGACAGCCGGCGCACCCAAATGACGATCCCGCCCAGGGTTTCCCGCGCTGGGGTTGCCCAGAATGGACCAGTCGCCGAACGCCCCGTCCCGCTCGGTCTGTTCGAGTACGACAATCTCGCGTCGATGGGTGTGGTCCGGCCCTATGTGGGACATACGCCGAGCGAAGACCTGCCAACGACCGTCCGGCGTGAGGCTCACCGCCAACCCTGGCGACAGCGGGCCACCGCCCAGGAAGAACGGTCCACGCAGCTGACCACTGCCCGCCTGCGGCTCCAGCCAGAGCGCGACCTGCTGGTTGACCACGGCGAAAGCAGTCAGGCGGCCGTGTGCGTCCCTTCCGAGCCAGGGCCCGTTCGGATGGCGTGGCGTGGTGCTCTGCACCCAGCCCGTGGCGCGCGAGTTGAGGCCGACCGCGTAGTCACCGCTGCCCGCAGGATCACCGCAGTCGTAACCGTCGGCGGCGCCGTAGATGTTGAGGAAGTACTCCTTTAGCGAGACCGCCTGCAGCCCGAGACCTTTGGGCCAGCGCTCATTGTAATAACCCCGGAAGGCTTCGACGACGAAAGTGTGCCCTTCACCCGGCCCTTCGTACTGTTCCAGTGCGAGAGACGCGAAGAGCGCAGCCGCAGTGTGATCGCAGTGGTCGGCCAGGTCACCGAAGTCGTAACGCTGCGGGAATCGCTCGTCGTGGACAAGTCGATCGGGGTCCGGGTCCAACGTCCTTACGAGCGTCGGTCGAGCAAGATCGAGAATTTGGACCAAGGTGTCGACCAACCCGGAACGCGTGTACCAGTGCTCTTCGTTCACGATTCCGCCACTCACCACCAGCGTACGGACTCGCTCCTCCTCCCCCTGCCACAGAACGTGCAGACTCCGCGGCAGTGCACCCTGGATGCCGTGCTGGCGGATATTGAGAAAGACCAACTTGATCCATGGCGCGTCCGCGAGCGAGTAGACCTCGGCGACGGCACCCCCCGCCGTGGGCAACGCGGACGGCACCCAAGGCGCTGTACGGTCGCCGAGAACCATGGCAGCGTAGGCGGCTCGGATGCCGTTCTGTCGCGCCTTCCCGTAAGCCTCCTGGTCTGCGACGGGCTTGGTCATCTGCCAAGGGCGAGGGTTCCGGCCGTCCGAGTCCCCATTGGTCAGATATACCGTCGTGGTGGGTGTACCCGCCTTGACCGTCCGAAAAGTGACAGGGTTCATGAAGAACAGGTCGTCGTCCGGGTGCGCGACGATCTGCAGTACGGAGGCGGCGGACACGCTGAAGTCTCTTTCTTCTGTCTGGTCGAAGTAAGTCACAACGGCCATTCCGGCAGATATCCGGAATGGGCACGACGATTTCTGGTGGACCCCGTTTCAAACTGACTGGCCACTGGAAAATAACTCGGCAGGAAGGCGGTCAGAATCGCATCCTGCTCTTCTTCCGGCACATCTCCGTCGTGAAAATCATTAAGGCAGAACACGTCATGGGGACGCGCCGTCAGGATACGCTGCAATCTCGGACCGTGCTCGACGAGCCCGACGTTGACGAATCCGCACGAGATGTTGCCGGGCACGCTGCGCAGCGTGTGGAATCCGTAGTAATGGTGCAGCGACGACGCCACCGAAACATCGCTGCGATCGCGCAGCTGATTGCCGGCAGCAACCGCGATCTCAGGTTCGTACTCCCGCTCGATGTCGGCAAGCACACTGCGCCGCAAGGGGTGAGGGGCGTGCAGGAACGAGTGCACCAAGGTCTGCCCGAAAGAACTCTCGATCAAAGCCCGATTGTTCTTGGCGGCGGCGATGTTGAACTCGTCCTCGTCCGACGGCGGGGACATCGGCACGGCCGTGGGCGACATGAAGTGTCTGGCCTGGCCGTTCCCGAGGAAGAACATGTTGGGCTGTACGGTCCGCCCCAGGAAAACGTCGTCGTTGAAGTAGAGGAAGTGCTCGGACAGGCCCTCGATGTGGTGCAACTGGCTTTCGATGGCATGGGAGTTGTAGGTGGGCAGAGCTCCCCTGTCACCGAAGATCTCCGCGTGGTCGACGATCCGCACACGGGGGTGGGACAGGTCCAGCCATTTCGGGGCCTGCTTGTCGCTGACGATGTAGATGTTGCGGATCCACGGAGCGTACATGTCGATCGACCGCAAGGAATAACGCAGTTCGTCCCGGTCGCGGAAGCGGGCCGCGCTCGTGGCCGCGTCCTGGGTGTCCATTCCCAGGCCGGCCAGGACGGAGTTCTTCCGCTCCAGCCAGTCGACGTCGGCGCCGTTCACCCAGGTGTAAACAGCGTCCACGGGGAAGTCGACGTCCCCATGGATCCTCTGTCCGAAAGGCGCGATCGTCGGGTACCGGCGGCCGCCCAGCGTGATGGGGCGGCGGTGCATGGCGCTGACGGGCACTCGGTCACCGATCAGAGTCCGGGCCGGGCCTTTGAGGTACCCGGTCTCGTCGGGCTCGTCGTCCCAGAAGGTGATCGTGCAACCGTAGACCGCCCCGAGACGCAGCGTCCGTGACGGCGATACGACACTTCGGTAGACGCTGATGCCCGAACAGGCGCCGTCGACGTATTGGCCGATCAGGGCGGTCAGAGCCGTCGCCACCGTCTTCTGGGCCTCGTTGAGCACGGACGCGTAGACGGCCTCGTCCGCGTACCGCTCGGCCAGTGCCTTGAAAACAGCCCCCTGATAGGAGCGGTGCACAGCGACCGAGTGCCGCACCAGGTGGTCGCGCACGACCATGTACGGGATGGCCGCGCCCTCCAGAGCGTTGGCCACGAGCGCGAGGTTCGCCTGTACCACGTCCCAGGGCGACTGCCACTCGAGCAGTGCGCACACCTGACCGCCGTCCTGGACCAGGCCATGCCGCTCCAGCAGGCGCTGCTCCAGCGCCCGCTGGTCGCCCGAACGAACGGACCCGGCAGGCATGGGAGGTGCCGCCGGCAGACCCCCTTCGGGGCTGCTCAGGTAGGCGTGCACCGCCTGTCGCTCGGCCTTCACCAGATCCCTGCGCCCACGTTCACGGTCTGCCACGAGCTCGTGGAACAGCCCCTCCCACTGGGCGGTGACCACGGCGGGCGAGAACCGGTCGACGGAGGCGAGCGCCGCGACGCCCATGCGGTGACGGAGTTCCGAGTCCTCGATCAGTGTCAACAGGGCGGAGGCCAGGGAGTCGATGTCCCCCGGGGGCACCAGGATGCCGGTCTCCCCGTCGATCACCACTTCCCGTGGGCCGTTGGGTGCGTCGTAGGAGACGACGGGGACGCCCGCCGCCTGCGCTTCCGCGAGGACCAGTCCGAATGCCTCGTTCCGGGAGGTGAGCAGGGCGATGCTGGCCTTGGCCCACTCCTCCGCGAGCTGCGGCGAATTGCCGTTGAGCTGCACGCAGTCGTGCAGTCCGAGCATGTCCATCTGCCGACGCAGGGCACCGCTGAGCGGTCCGTCCCCGAAGACGCGCAGCTGCCAGTCGGGGTGATGCTTGGCCACCGTCGCCCACGCGGTGAGCGCGTGGTCGATCTGCTTCTCCCCGACGAGCCGGCCGGCGATGACGACGGTTCGGGTCTCCAGGGTCGACCGGGGCCTGAACCCGCTGGGCAGCGCGTTCGGCACGACCGCCAGACGAGGGGCGGCCGCGCCCAGGGTCTCGGCGAACCATTCCCGGGTCCGCTCGCTCAGCACTGCCAGGACGTCCAGCCGCGCGGCATACCGCAGCAGCGGTTCGCCGCTGGTTCCGCGCAGCTCGGAGACACGGTGCTCCTGGTGGACCGTGATCACCCGGGCCGGGGCCAGACGGACCGCCAGCGCCATCAGCGCGGGAGTCGTGGTGATCAGGACGTCGGTGTCGGTCTGCTGCAGGGCGAGTTCGAGTTCGAGGTCGGTGAGACGGTTGAACGCCGACTCCCACGACTGGTCGACGATTTCGCTCGGCCGGGCAGCCAGCCCCGACCACACCTCGTCCCCCACGTCACTGCTGCGCAGCGGGCGAGGGGCCTCTCCCGTGATGTCGACCAGGTAATCGAGTCGCACCCGTTCGTCGGGCACGAAGAACTGCGTGGGCTTGCTCTTGAAGACGCTGAGGACCCGGACCTCGTGCCGGGCCGCGAGTTCGGTCGCCTGGTTGAAAACGGCGCGTTCGGTGCCACCGACGGCGTCCGCCGTGGTGAGCAGGAATGTGATCTTCACTTCTCGGACTCAGTCTGCCTCGGGCATGCGCGTGCAGGTGACTCGGAGATTCCCTGCCGGGGTATAGCGCGGTTGGACGATCATGGGGGTCTGGCCGACGGGGGTCATGGCCATGCTGCGCATGGCGAAGACGCGCCGCGGGTTGCGGACGTCGTGCAGCCGCCGACCCAGTCTCAGCGCGGGACCGGCCTCCTGGCACAGCACGACGTCCCAGTGCTCCGGCCTCGTGGAGCGTGGTCTCATCTGCTCCAGGGGAACCTCGGCCCTGAGGACACCCGATCCCAAGGAGTGAACGGGCTGACGGATCCGGCGGCCGGCCGCGACGAACTCCGCCCACGGCCTGTCGGCTTCGGTGCCCAGCACCCGGAAGTCCACCGTCACTCCGGCGTGCGACATGTGCACCTTGGACACCTCGGCGGCCGGCACCGGAGAGGAGTTGACGATCCGGGCGTTACCGGTGACGGTGCGCCCGACACGGTAGCGCGCCCCGGTGACGCGGGAGACCGTCATGGGCTTGGTCGGGCCCTCGTAGGGAACCGGGGGCTGCAGGAGCAACAACGCCAGAGACCGTGACCGTCCCCCTGTCCGCAGGTCCAGCCGGAGCTTCCACCTTCCGGCGCCGATGGGTACCCCGCCGACTTCCGCGCCCATCAGCACTGCCGCGTCCACCAGGCCCTCGCCCCCCGGGCCCCGGTAGGCACGCGCCTCAGCACGGTGCCGCCTGAAGCCCCGCCGAAGTATCACGGCCGCGTGATCAGGTACGGGCATGGCAGGGGGCAGGACCGCGTGGAGATTCACGGTCTGGCCGTCGAGGACGGCCGCGTAGCGCAGCTGCGCGGTGCGCTTCTTCTTCATCGGGAGGAACAGATGGAGCATCAGCCAGAGCCGGATCGCCACTGCGCGTCCGCGGAGCCCCGGCCGGGGGCCTCCGGTCCCGCCGGACGCGTCGGGAGAGGTTGCCGAAGAGGAGCTCACGGGTAGGAGGCCTCCAGCTCCGACGTCGGAGCCGTCTGCGGAGCGGGGGTGCCGGCAGTGCGCTCGTAGGGGCTCGAAACGGGGAAATACGAGTCGAGGAAGCGGGTCACCATCCGGCCCTGGGCCTCTCTGTCTTCCGGCACCACCGTGTCGTTGATGCAGAACGTGTCGAAGTCGCGTCGGGCGAGCAGCCGGTCCATCCGCAGCGCCGCCTTGTCGTCGCCTATGTCGATGTAGACATAGCGCAGCTCTCCTACCGTGGCGCGCTCGGAGTGGTACGCGTA
Organism: Streptomyces sp. NPDC001443; assembly: GCF_053597355.1. Taxonomy (NCBI): domain Bacteria; kingdom Bacillati; phylum Actinomycetota; class Actinomycetes; order Kitasatosporales; family Streptomycetaceae; genus Streptomyces; species Streptomyces sp. NPDC001443. The sequence goes on along the minus strand of NZ_JBSFIA010000005.1, from coordinate 133,824 downwards.
GTAGTGGTGCAGCGACGAGACCACGGGGACGTCGTACTGGGAACGGAACCGCGCGTGCTGGGTCACCCAGTGCGCCCTGGCGTAGGTCTGCTCGATCTCGGCGAGGACGCTGCGCCTGAGGACGTGCGGGGTGTGCTTCATCTTCTGGTTGATGACGGTGCCGAACTGCTGGGCGATCAGGCCCCGGCTGTTCTTTCCCGCGGCGTCCACGGGCAGGTCCTCCGGCTTGATCTGGCCGGACGGGATCAGCGCCTTGGACATGAAGAACTTGGTCAGCCCGTTCGGATGGAAGAACTGGTCCGGGCGCACCGGCCGGCCGAAGAACACGTCGTCGTTGAGGTAGAGGAAGTGTTCCGCGAGCCCGGGGATGTGGTGCAGCTGGCTCTCGATCGCGTGCGAGTTGAAGGTGGGCAGGGCGTTCGGGTCGGAGAAGATCTCCCGGTGGTCGACCACGCGCAGGCCCGGGTAGGCGGTGTCGAGCCAGGCCGGGACCTGCCCCGCGGTCACCAGGAAGATGTTCCGCACCCAGGGCGCGTACTGGTGGATCGACCTCAGGGAGTAGCGGAGTTCGTCCCTGCTCGTGTAGCGCGCGTCGTTCGCCGCCTGCTCGTGCAGCGGGGTGAAACCGGCGGCCAGCTGACGCCGTGCCGCGTCCTTGCGCCTGCGCCACACCGGGTCCGAGTCGTCGACCCAGGTGTACACGACATCGATCGGGAAGCGGTGCTCACCGATCAGCGAAGCAGTGAACTCGGGCAGGGTAAGGGTCTGACCGGTTACGTACTGGAACGGTACGGGGCTGAAGAGGGCCTGCTCGGCCCGACGGCGGCGGCCGGCCACCGGGGCGCTCGTGACCACCGAATTGGGCCGCGGCGCGACCAGCACGCCGTCGGCCTCCTCCCAGAACTCCAGGTCGCATCCCGACTCATGGGCGAAGACGAGGTTCTCCGTCGGGTCGCAGACGTTCCAGGACAGCCGGAGCACCTGCTCCGAACGGAGTCTGCGCCAGGTCTTCGCCGACCCTCCGGCACGCGGCTGTCCCCCCGGCATCGCACAGACATAGCCGGGGTTGCGACCGAAGACGAGCTGGAGCAGTTCCTCGACGTCGGCACGGAGCGCGGCGGGAACGGCCACACAGGGCACGTTCTTACCGGTGCCGCGTACGGCGAAGTAGTCGAGCCCGGCGTCCTCCAGCACCGCCACCAGCAGATGGAGGTTCCTGGCCCGGGCAGCCCATTCGGTGGCGCCCGGAACCACCACGGCCAGCACGTGCTGACCCTTGAACTGCACCACACGCATCGGGACGGCGGAGTCACGCAGCGCGGAAGCGCGACGCCCGCCCAGCGTCACCTTCATCAGCGCCGAGCGGAGCGAGTCGAGGGCCACGAGGGACCGCATGACAGCGTTCCGCAGCGGGCGCGGCACACGGCGCACGATGCGCCGGCGCGCCCGTACGGGCACCAAAGATCGATATGTCGATACCAGAGCACTGGCCTCAGGGCTACCCGGGCTCACCTCAGCTCCTCAGCATCTTCAGAAGAGGATTGAGGCCCCCCTCGCACCCAACCGGCCACACAGGCATGCCGGCCCGATCGGAACTGGACACCAGGACCGAGCAGATCACGCCATCGAATCTTCACATCTTGGCTACTCATTGTCTACATGGTGCATACACATGAGACACGTGTCACTTAAACTCACATCCGAGCCGAACGACGGAAACCGGCGACATGGGACGATCCCGCACCTCGCGCCCCGTAGCGGCACGATGGCGCGAGGGGACGGTCGACGGCCTGTCCCCCGTCGACGGCACCGGCGACAGGAACGACGGCCCTGGCCGGATATGTGCCCGAACGCATGTCTATAGTGCACGTCAGCCCGGCAGCGCACGGACCGGCCCTTCCCCCCCACCCGAGTCCTCGAGCCATCGACTTCCACCCCCTCGGGGGTACGACCAGCGAGGACCCGCAACCAGAATGAGCCATGTCTCGACGCCCCAGCCCACCGGTCCCGACCCGTCGCCCCGCCGCGACGGGGGTGACCGGAAAGCGCCCGTACGCCAGCGCACCGGGGGCCGCCGGGTCGGCCGGAAGATCCTGCTGGGCCTGACCGTCCTCGTCCTGGCCGCCGGCGGCACCGGCTACTGGCTCTACAGCGGCCTCGACGGCAACATCCAGCAGATCGACCTCGACCAGGCGATCGGCGACGACCGGCCCGCGAAGCTGCCCACCTCCGGGCAGAACATCCTGATCCTGGGCTCCGACTCGCGCGCCGGCGCCAACGCCGCGCTCAAGACGGGCAACGTCTCGGGGGCGCGGTCCGACACCGCGCTGGTGATGCACATACCCGAGGGGCGACAGAAGGCCGTCGCCGTCAGCATCCCGCGCGACACGCTGGTGACCCGTCCCGAGTGCACCCGGACGGACGGCTCCGAGGTTCCCTCCGCCAAGCGCGTCATGTTCAACTCCATCTACTCCCAGGTCGGTTCGGCCTGCGTGGTCAAGACCGTGGAGAAGATCTCCGGGATCCGCATGGACCACTACATGGAGATCGACTTCGCCGGCTTCAAGGGCCTGGTGGACGCGATCGGCGGCGTGACCGTCACCGTCGGCCAAGACATCCACGACACCTCCAGCGGTCTCGACCTCACCGCCGGCACGCACCGGCTGAACGGCACGCAGTCCCTGGAGTTCGTACGGACCCGGCACGGCATCGGCGACGGCAGCGACCTCGGCCGCATCGGTCTTCAGCAGCAGTTCATGACCGCGCTGCTGTCGGAGATCAAGAAGCAGGATCTGCTGGGCAGCCCGACGAAGACGTACAAGATCGCCGACAGCCTGACCCAGGCGCTGACCACCGACTCCGACCTCGCCTCGCTCACGGCGCTGGCCGAGTTCGGCCGGAGCATGAACGGCGTCGACCCGTCCACCATGGAGACGATCATGCTCCCGGTGTCGTACGACACGATCGACCCGAACCGGGTCGTGGCCGCCGAGCCCCAGGCATCGAAGCTGTGGAAGGCGCTGCGCACCGACTCCGAGATCCCCGAGTCGGCGAAGAAGTCACCCGCCAGGGGCGGATCGTGACCTGAGTACCGCGCCACACGGCCGCGCCCGTCCGTCCGACGCGGCGGTCGACACCCCGTCGGCCGTGGCCGCCGCCGCACCGATCGCGGTGTGGCGGCGGGGAGCGGGGGCGCCGACCGGTTCGACCTGTCCCGCTCCCGCCGTGTTCAGACCGTGCGCCAGGCCTCCAGCGCCAGGCCCGGTTCGTCCTTGCGGCGGGTGAGGCGCAGTTCGCCGGTCGACGGGGAGAGGGCGGCCGCGACCACCCGGCCGTCCTCCGCCACGGTGAGGCTCACCTCCGCGTCCCCGGGCAGTTGCGCGCCCGACTCGGTCCACCAGGCCCCGGCCGTCTCCTGTTCGGTCGGGTAGGCGGCGAAGGCCACCCGGCCCGAGGCCGAGCGCTGCGCGAGCAGCGTGCAGTCGTGGCCGTCCAGCTCGCAGCGGACCGCCGCGATCCGGCCCGGACCGGCTGCGGTCAGCAGGGCGACGGGCGCGCCGCCGGGGCGCCAGGCGCACAGGGCGCCGGATTCGTCGGTGAAGAAGAGGGTGGTGCTCTCCGGCGAGGTGGCCAGCGCGCGCAGCGTGCCCGGACGGGCCGATGCCTCCAGCGCCTCCATCCGGACCGGCGTGGCTCCCGCCTTCTCCTGTCGCCAGTGCAGCACGGCGCTCGGCATCGTCGCGTACAGCTCGACGCGGCCCGACTCCCCCGTCACCGCCTCCAGCTCCCCTTGGACGGCATGACCCCTGAGGTCGCGCCAGGGCTCCCAGCCGCCCTTCTCCTTCTGCGCGCGCATGCTCACCCCGCCACCCTCGTTGCGGACGAAGACATGGGCTCGCCCCTGGGCGTCCACCGCGACCGCAGGGGTGCCGGTGCGGTCGCCCGTCCTGTTGGGGTGTCCGATCGAGTCCCAGTCCATGGCCGCGAGCCGCGGTCGGAAGTGGGTGGAGTGCACCAGACCGGACTCGCCGGGCGCGGTGGGCCGCCAGGAGACCAGATGGGCATAGCGGTCGACGCCTTGTCCGATCCCGAGGACGGGGTGCAGTCGCTGCTCGCCGCCGATCCTGCGGGGCGCGGCCCAGGAGCCGCCGGGACCGCGCTCGGCCCGGCACAGGACCGCGTCGCCCGAGGGCATGTAGACACTGAGTCGGCCGTCGCGGCCGCGTATGAACCAATCGCCGTGCACCGCATCACTGTATGCCGCCGTCGGAGGCCGTCCTCCATGCGGGGCGGTCCCACGTGCGACGCTGGGCGCATGAGCGACCAGGACGCGCGCCCCCTCCTCGTGGTCGTCGACGCGGCGAACGTCGTCGGGTCGGTGCCCGACGGCTGGTGGCGCGACCGGCACGGCGCCGCGCGGCGGCTGCGCGACCGGCTGGCGGCCGACGGCCTGCCGGGGCACGACGGCCCGGTCGAGATCGTGCTGGTGGTGGAGGGCGCGGCCCGTGGGGTGGAGTCCGTGCCGGGGGTACGGGTGGAGCAGGCGCCCGGCAGCGGCGACGACCACCTGGTCCAGGTCGTCGCCGGCGCCGTCGGCCGCCCCTGTCTGGTCGTCACGGCTGACCGTGAACTCCGGCGCAGGGTGACGGAGTTGGGGGCGCGAGTGACGGGGCCACGGGCGGTACGGGGCTGACGGCGGAGGCCGTGCGGAACGGGTGGGGCGGCGGAGGCCGTGCGGAACGGGTGGGGCGGCGGAGGCCGTGCGGAACGGGTGGGGCGGCGGACGCGTGCGGAACGGGTGGGGCGGCGGACGCGTGCCGCTCACTGCCCCGCCGTCGCCCGCCGGTACAGCACCGCCCCGTCCACCCTCCCCGCCTCCTCGTACCCGGCGGCCAGCAGGTGCCGTAGTCCCGGGATGCGGTCCGGGCCGTACGGGCCGCCGCGGGAGTCGTCGACGATCAGTGACGGCGGGCGGTCGGCCAGTTCCGCGCGGAAGACCGGCCAGGTGCCGGGGACCGCGTACTTCTCGCCGACCTGGGGGCCGTCGCGCCCGCCGCTGAAGTTGGTGAGCAGACCGGCCGTCAGGTAGCGGCTGGCGGGGGTGCGGTCGGCCAGCCAGTACGTCTCCGGGTGCATGCCCCACAGCAGGACGCGGTCGGCGGGGCCGGTGCGGTCGGCGACGGCGGCGGCCAGGCGCTGGGCGTGGGCGAGTTCGGGGCGCGGGGCGAGCAGACCCCAGGCCAGGAACAGGACGCAGCAGCAGGACGAGGTCAGTACGGCGCCCGGCGCCCGCTCCCGGGGCAGGAGCTGGAGCGCGGAGGTGGCCAGCAGCGCGAGCGGCGGGATCAGCTGGAGGTAGTAGTGGCCGAAGAAGTGGAAGCCCGTCAGCACCGCTCCGGCCGACGCGGCCAGCCACAGCCAGAGGTCGGCCGCGCCCGTGCGCGCGATGCGCAGGGCCCGTACGACGGGCGGGAGCAGGCCCGCGCAGGCGACCGCGAGGATGGCCGTGTTGACCAGCGCCCGGCCCAGGACGTGCAGTTCGGAGCCGGTGAACGTGGCGTAGACGACGGAGCCGGTGACGGTCCAGAAGACGAAGCCCGCCGGATCGGTCAGCAGGGCGGCGCCCAGCACCGGCAGCGCCGCCCCGGCCGTCAGCCGCAACAGGGCGGGCCGTGCGGTGCCGCACAGCCACAGCACCGGCAGCAGTACCGCCCCTCCGGTCTGCTTGGCGAGGAAGGCACAGGCCACGGCGGCCCCGGCGGTCGCCCAGCGGCGCCGGTCGGCGCACCACATCGCGGCCGCCGTACAGGGCAGTATGAACACCTCGAAGCCCGCCGCCTGCGCGTCCTCGGGGTTGAGTCCGACCGAGACGAGCAGGTAGAGCACACCTGCGGTGCGGCCGGCTCGGTCGCCCCAGCGGCGCCGGGCGAGCGAGGCGAGTGCCGCGGCGGTGAGGAGCTGGGCCAGCACCGCGAACACCCGGACACAGGTGAGGGAGTGCGAGCCGCACAGGGCGAACGCCCCCTGGTAGAGCCACGGCACCAGCGGCGGCTTGCGGTCCACGACCGTCTCGTAGAGCTGTCCGCCGTGGGCCAGGAGGCGGGCCTGCACGGCGAGATAGCCCTCGTCCGGGTTCCACAGCGGCGGTACGAAGGACGGCACCCGGGTGACGCAGGCCAGCACCGCGAGCAGCGGTAACAGGCGCTTCCAGTACGACGCCGCCGCTTCGGCTGCGACTACGGAACGTGGTGTGGCGAGCGGTGCGGCAGACATGGGGAGCACGCTATCCGGCCTCGCATCTCCTGCCTGAGCGGGACATACGAGGCCGGGCGGTCGGATGACTCGATCACTCCCCGTGTTCGGGGATCTGGTCGGCCGTGATCTCCTCGTGGCGTCCCAGACGGCTGTGCGAACGGCCGTACAGGAAGTAGACGACGAAGCCGATCACCATCCACACCGCGAACCGGAGCCAGGTCTCGGCGGGAAGGTTCAGCATCAGCCAGAGCGTGGCGAGGACCGAGACGATCGGGAGGAACGGCACCCAGGGGGTGCGGAAGGAGCGGTGCAGGTCGGGGCGGGTGCGGCGGAGGATGATCACGCCGAGGGCGACGACCACGAAGGCGAAGAGCGTGCCGATGTTCACCAGCTCGGCGAGCTCGCTCAGACTGGTGAAGCCGGCGACGATCGCGATGATCACGCCGAGCAGGATGGTCGGCCGGTGCGGGGTCCGGTAGCGGGGGTGGACCCGGGAGAAGAAACGGGGCAGCAGCCCGTCACGGCTCATCGCGAAGAACACGCGGGTCTGCCCCAGGAGCAGGATCATGCAGACCGTGATCAGGCCGACGGCGGCGCCGAAGCTGATCACGCCCGCGAACCAGGGGTGCCCGGTGGCCTTGAACGCGTCGGCGAGCGGGGCGTCCACGGACAGCCGGGTGTAGTGCTCCATTCCGGTCACGACGACGGAGACGGCGACGTAGAGGGCGGTGCAGACGAACAGCGAGCCGAGGATGCCGCGCGGCATGTCCCGCTGGGGGTTCTTGGTCTCCTCGGCGGCGGTGGCGACCACGTCGAAGCCGATGAAGGCGAAGAAGACCACGGACGCGGCAGTGAAGATGCCCATCACGCCGAAGTTGGAGGGGGCCCAGCCGGCCAGCAGCTGGATCAGCGGGGCCTTGAGGTCGTCGCCCGCCGGGACCGGCTGCGCCTTGGGGATGAACGGGCGGTAGTGGGCGGTGTTGATGAAGAAGGCGCCCGCGACGATGACGATGAGGACGACGGCCACCTTGATCGCGACGATGACCTCGGTGACGCGCGCGGAGAGCTTCATGCCGAGCACCAGGACGCCGGTCAGCACCAGGACCAGCGCGGCGGCGAGGATGTCGAAGCCGAAGCCGTGGGCCGTGTCCCGGCTGCCGAGCTCCGCGGGCAGGTGCCAGCCGGCGTTGTCCAGCAGTGAGCGGATGTAGCCGGACCAGCCGACGGCGACCACCGCGGTGCCGAGCGCGAACTCCAGCACCAGGTCCCAGCCGATGATCCAGGCGGGCAGCTCGCCGAGGGATGCGTACGAGAAGGTGTACGCGGATCCGGCCACCGGGAGGGTGGAGGCGAACTCGGCGTAGCACAGGGCGGCCAGGGCGCAGACGATGCCGGCCACGACGAAGGCCAGGGCGACCGCGGGGCCCGCGTTCTCCTTGGCGACCTTGCCGGTCAGGACGAAGATGCCGGTGCCGATGATGACGCCGACGCCGAAGACGGTCAGGTCCAGCGCGGACAGGGATTTCCTGAGCGCGTGCTCGGGCTCCTCGGTGTCGAGGATGGACTGCTCGACCTTCTTCGTCCGGAAGAGGGTGCTGCTCACGGCGTACCTCCCACGCTGTGTCGTCCTCGACATGATCGAGAGAGTGCGTAGTCCGTATGCCCCGAAGTGTGGGATTCAACGCGAATGGGCCGGTTTCGCCACCTTTCGATGGTGAAACCGGCCCGTCCGGCCGTGCCGGTGTTGCGCTCGGATCCTGTCCGGCGGTCAGTCGCGCGCGGGCTCGACCTCGGCGGTCGGCCGGTCGAAGCGTCCGTCCAGCTTCGAGACCAGGCCGGTGACCTGGCGGGCGATGTCGGGCGCGGTGAGCCCGATCTCCGCCATGACCTCGGCGCGGGAGGCGTGGTCGAGGAAGCGCGGCGGGATGCCGAAGTCACGCAGCGGCATGTCGACGCCCGCGTCGCGCAGGGCCTGCGCGACCGCGGAACCGACACCGCCGACGCGGGAGTTGTCCTCGACGGTGACGACCACACTGTGCCGCTCGGCGAGCGGGGCCATGGCCTCGTCGACGGGCTTGACCCAGCGCGGGTCGACGACGGTGGTGGTGATGCCCTGCTTCTCGAGCAGTTCGGCGATCTCCAGGCACATCGGCGCCAGCGCGCCGACGGAGACCAGGAGCACGTCGGGAGTACGGGTGCCCGGCTCGCGCAGCACGTCCATGCCCCCGATCCGGCCGACGGCCGGTACGGCCGGGCCGACGGCGCCCTTGGAGAAGCGGACCACGGTGGGCGCGTCGTCCACGGCGACGGCCTCGCGCAGCTGGGCGCGGACCTGGTCGGCGTCGCGCGGGGCGGCCAGCCTGAGGCCGGGGACGACCTGGAGGATCGACATGTCCCACATGCCGTTGTGGGAGGCGCCGTCGGTGCCGGTGACGCCGGCCCGGTCCAGGACGAAGGTGACCCCGCACTTGTGCAGCGCCACGTCCATCAGCACCTGGTCGAAGGCGCGGTTGAGGAAGGTGGCGTACACGGCGAAGACCGGGTGGACACCGCCGGCGGCCAGGCCCGCGGCCGAGACGGCGGCGTGCTGCTCGGCGATGCCGACGTCGTAGACGCGGTCGGGGAAGGTCTTGGCGAACTTGTCCAGGCCGACCGGCTGGAGCATGGCCGCCGTGATGGCGACGATGTCCTCGCGCTCCTTGCCGAGCTCGACCATCTCGTCGCCGAAGACGGAGGTCCAGTCGGCGCCGGAGGAGGCGATCGGCAGGCCCGTGTCCGGGTGGATCTTGCCGACGGCGTGGAAGCGGTCGGCCTCGTCCTGGAGGGCGGGCTGGTAGCCGCGGCCCTTCTCGGTGAGGCAGTGCACGATGACCGGACCGCCGAAGCGCTTGGCGCGGGCCAGCGCGGACTCCAGGGCCTCGATGTCGTGGCCGTCGATCGGGCCGACGTACTTCAGGCCGAGGTCCTCGAACATGCCCTGCGGGGCGATGAAGTCCTTCAGGCCCTTCTTCGCGCCGTGCAGGGTCTCGTAGAGCGGCTTGCCCACGACGGGGGTGCGCTCCAGGAGGTCCTTGCCGCGGGCCAGGAAGCGCTCGTAGCCGTCGGTGGTGCGCAGCGTGGCGAGGTGGTTGGCGAGGCCGCCGATGGTCGGCGCGTACGAGCGCTCGTTGTCGTTGACGACGATGACCAGCGGGCGGTCCTTGGCGTCGGCGATGTTGTTGAGCGCCTCCCAGGCCATGCCTCCGGTCAGCGCGCCGTCACCGATCACGGCGACCACGTGGCTGTCGCGCTTGCGCAGCTCGTTCGCCTTGGCGAGGCCGTCGGCCCAGCCGAGGACCGTGGAGGCGTGGCTGTTCTCGATGACGTCGTGCTCGGACTCGGCCTGCGAGGGGTAGCCGGACAGGCCGCCCTTCATCTTCAGCTTCGAGAAGTCCTGGCGTCCCGTGAGCAGCTTGTGCACGTAGGACTGGTGGCCCGTGTCCCACAGGACCTTGTCCTTCGGGGACTCGAAGACGCGGTGCAGAGCGATGGTGAGCTCGACCACGCCGAGGTTGGGGCCGAGGTGGCCGCCTGTCTTGGACACGGCGTCGACGAGGAAGGTCCGGATCTCCTCTGCCAGCTGGGCCAGCTCCTCCAGGCTGAGCCGGTCCAGATCGCGCGGTCCCCTGATGCGGGTCAGCAGCGGCACCCGTGCCTCCTTGCACTTAAAAAGCTGATCGAGCTGTTGCCGGGCTCGTCGAGTCTAATGTTCCGCCCCGGCGCGTGATGCCCGGGCTCCTCGTCGTGGGTCACACGGACGGCCGTACCCACGATTGCCCGGTCTATGACATACCTGTGCCCGGCACCGCCGTTGGTGCCGGGCACAGGATCTTCCGCGGGGGCCGCCGCGGGCTTCCGCGGCGGCCCCGGAGCGGTGTTACGCGCGGCCCGCGGCCTTCTGGCTCTTCCGGGAGACGGAGTCGATGACGACCGCGCCCAGGAGCACCGCACCAGTGATCATGTACTGGATGGAGGTGTTCATGTTGAGCAGGTCCAGACCCGTCTGGATCGACTGGATGACCAGCATGCCCAGGAGGGCCGACCAGACGTTACCGCGACCACCGAAGAGGCTCGTACCACCGATGACGGCCGCCGCGATGGCGAGCATCAGGGTGTTGCCGCCACCGGCGTTGAGCGTGGCGCTCGCGGTCTGGCCGGCGAAGAACATACCGCCGATGGCCGCGAAGGAACCGGAGATGGCGAAGACGGAGATACGGACCATCGGGACGCTGATGCCGGCCCGGCGGGCCGCCTCGATGCCACCGCCGACCGCGAAGATCTTGCGGCCGTACGTGGTGCGGCGCAGCACGAAGTCGACGATCACCAGGGAGGCGAGGAAGATCACCAGGGCGTTGGAGACACCGGAGGCGTTGTTCAGCACGGCAGCGGCGGCGAAGGCGGCCACGGCGAGCGCGACGACACGCAGCAGGATCTCGCTGGTGGGGCGGAAGGGCACGTTGGCGGCCTTGCGGCGGCGCTGCTCCATGAAGGAGCCGACGAGCATCGACAGGACGGCGAGGCCGGCCAGCAGGTAGGCGCCGATGACGGCCTGGTCCATGAAGAAGGAGCTCTGGCCGAGCAGGTGCACCGGGCCGGTCTCGGCCGGGATGTTGATGGTGCCGCTCGAACCGAGCAGCCACAGCATCAGACCGCTCCAGCCCAGGAAGCCGGCCAGCGTCACGACGAAGGCGGGCACGCCGATCCGGGCGAAGAACCAGCCCTGGAGCGCGCCGATGGCGGCACCGGTCAGGACGGTCAGGAACAGGGCCAGCCACTGGTTCATGCTGTGGTTGACCACGAACACCGCGAAGACCGTGGACGCCAGACCGCTGACCGAGCCGACGGAGAGGTCGATCTCACCGAGCAGCAGCACGAACACCAGGCCGATGGCGAGCATGCCGGTGGCCGAGAGGAAGTAGCTGATGTTCGACAGGTTGTCGGCGCTCAGGAACCGGTCGTTCTGCGTCTGGAAGATCGTCCAGATGACGATCAGACCGACGAAGACCGGCAGCGAGCCCAGCTCGCCACCCTTGATCTTGCGCTTGAACTCGGTGATGTAGCCCTTGAGGCCCTCTTCGCGGACCAGCAGACGCGGGTCGACGACGGCGACCGGCGCGGCGGTGGGGTCGTCGGCGGGAGCGACCGTGCTCTGCTGCTCCACCTCGGCCTCCGCCTTGGAAACCTTGGACGTGTCGCTCACTTTGCGGCCTCCGCACTGCGACGCCCCGCACGACGGGTCACGGCGTTGTCCGTGGCTCCGGTGATCGCGGCGATGATCTCTTCGTGGCTGGTGTCCTTCACGGAGAAGGAACCGTTGTTCTTGCCCAGGCGCAGGACGGCGACGGTGTCCGCGACGGCCTTCACATCGGCCATGTTGTGGCTGATGAGGATGACGCCGAGGTTGCGCTCGCGCAGTCGCTCGACCAGGTCGAGGACCTGCGCGGTCTGCTCGACGCCGAGGGCGGCGGTCGGCTCGTCGAGGATGACGACCTTGGGGTCACCGATCAGGGCGCGGGCGATGGCCACGACCTGGCGCTGACCACCGGAAAGGCTCGCGATCGGGATGCGCACGCTCGGGATGCGGATGGAGAGCGTGCTCAGCAGCTCGCGCGCCTTCTGCTCCATGGTGACCTCGTCGATCGCACCACGGTGCTTCAGTTCGCGACCGAGGTAGAGGTTGCCCACCACGTCGAGGTTGTCGCACAGGGCGAGGTCCTGGTAGACCGTCGCGACGCCGAGTCCCGAGGCGTCGTGCGGCTTGTTGATGCTGACCGCCTTGCCCTCCCACTCGATGACGCCCTCATCGATGGGGTGGACACCCGCGATCGTCTTGACCAGGGTGGACTTTCCGGCGCCGTTGTCGCCCACCAGGGCGACCACTTCTCCGGCGTGGACCTCCAGCTCTACGTCGGTGAGGGCCTGAACCGCACCGAACCGCTTGGAGACTCCGCGCAACGCCAGCACGGGCGTAGCGGACACGTGAACCATCTCCTTCGCCGCCTGACCGGCGGGGATGCCGCGCTAGATCAAACAGGCGCGGAGGGATGTGCGAAAAGCACAAGGTTTACAAGATGAACATGCGCGAATCCGTCGCGCTTCGCAACGGTTCCATCCGACGCCCGCCCCGCAGCGGGGTGTGAAGGTGGGGCAGGCGTCGGACAGGTTCGCGGGACCGCCGGGCGGTCATGACTCGGGCGGCCACCCGGGGTGCGGGTGGTCGCCCGAGACGAACTGCTTACTGCAGGCCGGCAGCCTTGCAGGCCGCGGCGAAGTCCGCGGTGCAGATGTCGGCGACGGAGTACAGACCGTCCTTGATCACCGTGTCCTTGATGTTGGCCTTGGTGACCGAGACCGGGGTCAGCAGCTGCGAGGGCACCTTGTCGCCGGAGCCGCTGGTGAGCTCCTGGGTGGCCAGGGACTTGATGTCCTTGCCCTGGAGCAGGTTGACCGCGAGCTGGGCAGCGGCGTCCGCCTCCGGCTTGAAGGCCTTGTAGACCGTGGAGGACTGGGTGCCGGCGACGATGCGCTGGATGCCCGCGAGCTCGGCGTCCTGGCCCGTCAGCGGGATGCCGCTGATCTTCGCGCCCTTGAGGGTGTTGGCGATACCACCGGCCATGCCGTCGTTGGCGGAGTAGACGCCCGCGATGTTCTTGGCACCGAGCTGCGTGATGGCGGCGGACACCTTCTGCGCGGCGACCGTGTCCTTCCACAGACCGGACTGCTCGTACGCGATGTCGACCTTGCCGTCGAGGGCCTTGTGGGCACCCGCCTTGAACTGACCGGCGTTCGGGTCGGCGTCGTCGCCGTTGATCATGACGATCTTCGACTTCGGGGTGGCCTTGGAGCCGAGCGCGGCGAGGAGGGCCTCACCCTGGAGCTCGCCGACCTTCTGGTTGTCGAAGGACACGTAGGCCGAGACCGGGCCCTGGGCGAGACGGTCGTACGCGACGACCTTGATGCCCTTGTCCACCGCGGTCTGGATGGAGGACTTGATGGCGGCCGAGTCCTGAGCGGAGATCACGAGGACCTTGACGCCCTTGGTGATCATGCTGCTGACCTGCTGGGCCTGCTTGGCAGCGTCGCCGGCCGCGTTCGCGTACTCGACGTTGCAGTCCGAGCACAGCTCCTTGACCTTGGCCTCGAACAGCGGCTTGTCGAACTTCTCGTAGCGCGCGGTGACGCTGTCGGGAAGCAGGAGACCGATGGTCTTGCTGTCCGACGAGGAGGAGCTGCTGCTGCCGGAGTCCTTGTCGCCGGCCTTGCCGCAGGCGGCCACCGAAAGGGCCATGGAAACGGCAGCGGTACCGATGACGACTCTACGCATCGTGTTGTTCATTGGTGGTGCCTCCCTGACAGGGCCGCAACGCTGCGGCCGAGGTGGGTTGGAGTCAACTCGGCCACAGGTTCGACGTCAAGAAGTAAATACTTAACGGGTTGGCAACGACGTGTTTCGTTCTCTAAGTGAAGGCAGGCGCCGCGGCACCCAAGGAGCCGTCCAAAAGGGTCGAATCACCCATCTCATTGAGTGCGAGAGCGAGCGCTCCGAGCACCTCGGCGCGACCCCCGAGCGTCCCCGGGAGCACCGAGAGCTGGCGGGCCGCACTGGGGATGGCATAGCGCCCCACGGACTCCCTGATGGGCCCCAGGACCAGCTCGCCGGCCTCGGCGAGATCGCCGCCCAGGACCACCCGGCTGGGGTTGAGCAGGTTGCAGAGATTCGCGACCCCGCTGCCGACGTGGCGGCCGACGTCGCCGATCACGCGACGGCATCCCGGATCTCCGTCCCTGGCCAGTCTCACCACGCTCTCCATGGTCAGATCCATGCCGTGACTGGGCTGGAGCAGCGGCAGCACGTAGCGCGCGGCCGTGAAGGTCTCCAGGCAGCCCCGGTTGCCGCAGCGGCAGACGGGACCCGACTCATCGAGTGTAATATGTCCGATTTCTCCTGCGGTTCCGCCGGGGCCCCGGTAGATCTTCCCGTCGATCACCAGCCCCGCGCCGACCCCGCTGGACACCTTGATGTAAGCAAGATCACGCACGCCCCGGCCGCTGCCCCAGACCAGCTCGCCGAGGGCGCCGAGGTTGGCGTCGTTGTCCACGTGGACGGGCACGCCGAGCCGCCCCCGCATCTCCTCCGCGGGTCTGCTGCCGCTCCAGCCCGGCAGGATCGCGGTCGAGCCCAGGGTGCCGGACTCCACGTCGATCGGCCCGGGCACGCCCAGGCCCACGCCCGCGATCTTGGAACGGTCCACTCCGGTGGCCGCGATCAAGCGGTTGACCAGCTCTTCCGCCCGGTCGAAGCCCTGGGCGGAGGAGGCGTCGACGTCCAGCGGCTCGGACTCCTCGGCCAGGACCTGATGGGCCAGATTGCCCACCGCGACCCGTAGGTGCGTATGGCCGAAATCGACCCCGATGACGATGCCGGCGGCGCCGCTCAGCGAGACGCTGCGGGCCCGGCGGCCACCCGCCGAGGTGGGCGTGACCTCGACGGTCCCGCCGTCCTTGAGTTCACGGACGATGTTGGAGACCGTCGCCGCCGACAGGCCCGTCGTCCTCGCGATCTCCGCCTGGGTGAGCGATCCCGCCAGCCGGACGGCACGGACGACCCGCTCCAGGTTGGCTCGGTGCAGCGAAGACTGCGACCCTGGAGTCTCCAAAACGACCTCCTGCGCACGGGACCGCCTCGATGAGGCCCCGTCTATGTCCAACTAGTGAACTCTAAGCTGAGCCGTTCGGGTTGCCTCCCGTCAAGAGGTTGAACAATTTCCGGGGTACCGCGCGCAGCGGCGCACACCGCTCCCGACCCCGGGAACGGTGTGCGCGCGGGCGCCTGCGGAGCGCTACTTCAGCGTCGCCGAGGTCAGTCCCGCCTGGACCTGGCGCTGGAAGGACAGATAGACCACCAGCATCGGGATCATCGCGATGGTCACGCCCGCGAAGAGGACCGGCAGGTCGGTCGCGTAGCCCATCTGCTGCTGGAGCTGGATCAGTCCCTGGGTGAGCACGTAGCGCTCGGGGTCGTCGCCGCTCTGCGGCTGCATCAGGACCGTCGGCAGGATGAACTGGTTCCACTGGCCCAGCGTGTTGAAGATCCCGACACTGATCAGGCCGGGCTTCGCCATCGGCAGCATGACCTGGAAGAACGTCCGGGTGTGCGAGGCCCCGTCGAGGATCGCCGCCTCGAAGACCGCCGTCGGCAGGGTCCGGAAGAAGGCGTGCATGAAGAACACCGTGAACGGCAGCGAGTAGGCGACGTAGACCAGGATCAGGCCCTGGTAGGTGTTCAGCATGTCCAGGCGCTTGACCATGAAGAACAGCGGCACCAGGGCCAGGAACACCGGGAACATCGCGCCGGCGACGAAGAAGTAGTAGAGGAACCGGTTGCCCGGGAACCGGTAGCGGGCCAGCACGTACGCGGCCATCGAGCCGAACAGCATCGTCAGCGGCACCGAGAACACCAGCACGATGACGGTGTTGAGGAGGTAGTCGCCGATACCGGTCTTCCAGGCCCGGGAGAACACGTCCAGGGACCAGTGCTGCGGCCAGCCGAAGGCCGAGCCGCCGATCTGGGCGTCGGTCTTGAAGGAGCTGAGGACCAGCCACACCAGCGGCAGCACGATCAGCAGGGCCCACAGGGCGAGGAACCCGTGCGAGAAGGCGTTCAGCACGACGCCCTCGCGGGGCCGGCCGTCGGGGCGGACCGGGGTCCTGCCCGCGGACCGCTGGGCGGGGACCTGCGTGGTCTCCTTGATGGGGGTGCTCATCGTCGTCGTCTCTCCCGCTCAGAACTCGATGCGCTCACGGCGGGTGGCGCGCAGTGTGACCACGGACAGGACCAGGGTGAGCAGCAGCATGATCACGCCCATCGCACAGGCGTAGCCGCTCTTTCCGAAGTAGAGGAAGTTGCGCATCATCACGGTCGACATGACGTCGCTCTCGTGGTTGGGCCCGCCGCCGTAGGCGCCCATGCTCGCGGTCATCGACGAGACCAGGACGAACATGTCCATGGCCACGATGCCCAGGTACACCCAGGCGGTCTGGACGGTGTCCCACAGCAGCGGAAGCGTGATGCGGAAGAAGGACTGGGCGCGGCCGGCTCCGTCGATGAGGGCGGCCTCGTAGACGTCCCTCGGGATCGACTGCATGGCGGCCGAGAACAGCACCAGGTAGAAGCCGACGCCGTGCCAGACGACGACCAGGATGAGCGCCCAGCGCACGATGCCGGGCTCGTTGAGCCATTCCACCGGGCTGTCGGGGTCGACCAGTCCCAGTTTGATGAGCAGGCCGTTGAGCATGCCGCCGCCGTCGCTGCGGTACACCGCGTTGAAGAGCACCGCGAGAATGGCGAGCGACAGCACCTGCGGGAAGAAGTAGACGATTTTGTAGAACGACGACCCGGCGACCCCGCTGACGCCGCCGGCACGACTGCGTCCACCCACGTTCACCATGAAGGCGAAGAAGATCGACAGCAGAATGGTGATCACCGGGATGAACACCAGGAACTGGATGTTGTGCCAGATGGCCTTCAGGAAGACGTCGTCCTGGAAGAGGGTCTTGTAGTTGTCCAAGCCCACGAAGTCGAAGGTCTGCGACTGTCCCTTCCAGTCCGTCAGCGAATAGCCGAACGTCTGGATGTACGGCCAGATGACGAAGATCAGATAAAGCGCCACGGGAACGAGGAGAAATCCCGCGACGAACCTGTACTGCCCTTTGCGCATGGCGTTCCTGCCCCTGGTGTCCTTCCCCCGGGCCGGAGCGGATTCCGGCCCGGGGTCCGCCTCGTCGAGCGCGGTCAGTCGCGGTGGTTCTTCTTGGACGCCGGGTCCTTGGCCGCCTTGTCGACCGCCGCCTGCGCCCGCTTCAGCCACTCCTTGGGCTGGATGCGCTTGGACATGAGCTCGTTGGAGGCCGCCTCGATGGACGCGCCCATCTCGCTGTACCACTCCGTGTACAGGAACCGGAAGGTGTTGTCACCGGCCGCCTTGGACGCCTCGACCGTGGACTGGGTGCCCGGCCGGAGCTGGACGGCGGAGTCGACGCCGTCCTTGAGGATGGTCAGCGAGTTGGCCTCCTTGGCGAACGAGGTCGACCACTCCTTGGACAGCATCCGCCGCATGAACTCCTTGGCGGCGGGCAGGTTCTTGGCCTTCTTGGGGATGATGAACGGCTCGCCGGAGCCGGCCCGGATCGCCTCGAACGGCATCGCGCTGCCGGGCAGCAGGGGCATCGGCATGAACTTCATGTCGAAGTCGTCCGGGGTCTGCTTGAGCTGCTCGTTCTCCAGCCAGGAACCGCAGGTGATGAAGGCGGCCTTGTACTGGTTCCAGCGGGTCTGCGACTCGGTGTGGGTCAGACCGTTCGTGCCGGGCATCAGATAGCCCTTCTCGACGATCTCGTAGATCGCCTCGATGCCGGCCTGTGCGGCGTCGGAGCCGACGAACGCCTTCGGGTCCAGGTTGTCGATCGCCTTCATGGCGTCCAGACCGCCCTTCTTGGCGATCATGTCCATGATGGCGACATTGATGTAGTACGGGTACTTGCCCTGGTGCGCGAGGCCGCCGATGCCCTGGGACTTGGCGTCCTTGCAGATGGCGAGGAAGTCGTCCCAGGTCTTGGGCTCGCTCCAGCCCTTCTCCTTGAAGAGCTTGCCGGAGTACCACAGGCCCCACACCGTGTAGATGTAGTTGAGGGCGACGACCTTGCCCTCCTGCAGGCCCGGGTCGGTGGTGCCGGGGATCAGGGTGTCGCGGACCTTCTTGGAGGGGTCGTCGACCGAGGGCGCGTCCAGGACCTCGGCGAGGTCGAGCAGCTGGTCGTTCTTGTAGAGGACGTCGACCTTGATCTGCTGGGCGCCGGAGTCGTCGACGATGTCCGGCGGGTTGCCCGCGTTGAAGCGCGGCTGGAGCTTGCCGCTGATCTCCTGGGTGCCGGTGTGGGTCGAGGTGACGCCGGCCGTCTTCTGGAAGGTCGACTCCCACGCCTTGGCGTAGTCGTCGCCGTAGCCGCCCTTGAAGATGACGACGTCGAGCTTGCTGCCCTTCTCCACTCCGAAGGGATTGTCCTTGCTGGTCTTCCCCTTGTTGGTGTCCTTCGTGGAGTCGTCACTTCCGCCACCGCTGGCACAGGCGGACAGGAAGCTCATCGTCGGTACGGAGATCAGGCCGAGCGCGGCCGACCGCTGAATCAGGGCGCGACGGCCCACACCTTCGGAACCGTGGTTCTCTGCGGAAGTGGATCCCATGCTCAAGTCCTCGCCTTCTCACAGGACTCAGGCGGTGAACCGGATCCTCCCGGCACCGCGGTCAGGTCAAGCAGGGTCGTACAGGACGTGCAGTTCCTCGAATCGCCGACAGGTATAGTCCACTTCACGCCAACAGGGCAAGATCGAATGCAACGTTGGTCATCGGTCTTTTCCGAGTTGAGACCTCCCGGAAATATGAGCCGCCTGTGGGCGCCTTGCCGGATAAATCCGCGACATAGAGCCCGAATGCCTCAGTCAACACCCTTGACAGCAAGGGCCACTTGCACCACTACTGGTCCCTGCGCCTGAAAGTTGACAACGTTGTCCAAAGCAGGGAGGGCTCCCCCGGATGCGGCACAGAACTCGGCACGGATGGGGTACGGCGGTCGCCTTGACGGCCGCCTTTGTCATGGCGGTGGGTGCGCAGGGAGCCGCGGTCGCGCAGCCCGCGACCGCGGCGGCGGACCGGGAGTTCAGCTCCTCGTTCGAGGCGGGCGACCCGGCCCCGGACTGGTCCAGCACCGTCGACACGGCCGCCGACGGCAGCGACCGGGCCTCGGGCGTCGACGGCGGCTACAGCACCGGCATCCCGGGCAACGCCACCGACCACGTCACCGACTTACGGGCGAGCGGCGAGAACACCGGCGCGGGCGAGGTGAAGGAGAACCTCGTCGACGGTGAACCGGGCACCAAGTGGCTGGCCTTCGAGCCGACCGGCTGGGTCGAGTTCGACCTCGACAAGCCGCTGACCCTCGTGACGTACGCCCTCACCTCGGCCAACGACTACGCCGAACGCGACCCGCGGGACTGGACCCTGAAGGGGTCCGCCGACGGCACGCAGTGGACGACCCTCGACACCCGCTCCGGCGAGAGCTTCGCCGAACGGTTCCAGACGAAGTCCTACGATCTCGCCGAACCGGCCGCCGGCTACCGGCACTTCCGGCTGGAGGTCACCCGCAACAACGGCGCCTCCGGCATCGTCCAGCTCGCCGACGTGCAGTTCTCCACCGGCGGCGGCGCCGGGCCCGTCCCGCCCGCGATGCTCTCGCTGGTGGACCGGGGCCCGAGCGGCTCGCCCACCGCCAAGTCGGGCGCCGGGTACACCGGCACGCGGGCCCTGCGTTACGCCGGACGGCACACGGCGGCGGGGCGTGCGTACTCGTACAACAAGCTCTTCGACGTGAACGTGGCCGTCGGCCGCGACACCGAACTGGCCTACCGGATCTTCCCGTCCATGGCGGACGGCGACCGCGACTACGACGCCACCGACGTCGCCGTGGACCTGGCCTTCACCGACGGCACCTATCTGAGCGGGCTGGGCGCCACCGACCAGCACGGATTCGCGCTCACCCCCCAGGGGCAGGGTGCCTCCAAGGTGCTCTACGTCAACCAGTGGAACGACGTCGTCGCGCGGATCGGGTCGGTCGCGGCCGGCAAGACGGTCGACCGGATCCTGGTGGCGTACGACTCCCCGGGCGGCCCGGCGAAGTTCCGCGGCTGGCTCGACGACGTGAAGATCCGCACCGCGGCGCCGCAGAAGCCGAAGGCCCATCTGGCGGACTACGCGCTCACCACCCGCGGCACCAACTCCAGCGGCTCCTTCTCCCGCGGCAACACCTTCCCCGCGACGGCCGTGCCGCACGGCTTCAACTTCTGGACGCCGGTGACCAACGCGTCCTCGCTGAGCTGGCTGTACGACTACGCACGTGCGAACAACGCCGACAACCTCCCGACGATCCAGGCGTTCAGCGCGAGCCACGAGCCCAGCCCCTGGATGGGCGACCGGCAGACCTTCCAGGTGATGCCCTCGGCCGCCGCGGGCACCCCGGACACCGGCCGCACGGCCCGCCAACTGGCCTTCCGGCACGAGAACGAGACCGCTCGGCCGTACTACTACGGGGTGCGGTTCGAGAACGGGCTGAAGGCGGAGATGGCGCCGACCGACCACGCGGCGGCCCTGCGCTTCACCTATCCCGGCGACGACGCGAGCGTCCTCTTCGACAACGTCACCGAGCAGGCGGGGCTCACCCTCGACCCGGCCACCGGCACCTTCAGCGGCTACTCGGACGTGAAGTCCGGGCTGTCGACCGGCGCGACCCGGCTGTTCGTCTACGGCGTCTTCGACAAGCCGGTCAAGGACGGTTCCTCCAGCGGGGTCAAGGGCTATCTGCGGTTCGACGCCGGCGCCGACCGCACCGTCACGCTGCGGCTGGCCACCTCCCTCATCGGCCTCGACCAGGCCAAGGACAACCTGCGCCAGGAGATCCCCGACGGCACCTCCTTCGACACGGTGCGCAAGCGGGCCCGCGGCCAGTGGGACCGACTGCTCGGCAAGGTCGAGGTCGAGGGCGCCACACCGGACCAGCTGACCACGCTCTACTCCAGCCTGTACCGGCTGTACCTGTACCCCAACTCCGGCTTCGAGAAGGTCGGTTCCAAGTACCAGTACGCCTCGCCGTTCTCGCCGATGCCCTCCCCCGACACCCCCACGCACACCGGCGCGAAGATCGTCGACGGCAAGGTGTACATCAACAACGGCTTCTGGGACACCTATCGCACCACCTGGCCCGCCTACTCGCTGCTGACCCCACGTCAGGCCGGGGAGATGGTCGACGGGTTCGTGCAGCAGTACAAGGACGGCGGCTGGACCTCGCGCTGGTCCTCGCCCGGTTACGCGGACCTGATGACCGGCACCTCCTCCGACGTCGCGTTCGCGGACGCGTACGTCAAGGGCGTCGGCTTCGACGCGAAGGCGGCGTACGAGGCCGCCGTGAAGAACGCGACGGTCGTACCGCCGTCCTCGGGCGTGGGCCGCAAGGGCATGGCGACCTCCCCCTTCCTCGGCTACACCAGCACCGACACCCACGAGGGCCTGTCCTGGGCGCTGGAGGGCTACCTCAACGACTACGGCATCGCCGAGATGGGACAGGCCCTGTACCGCAAGACCGGCGAGAAGCGCTACAAGGAGGAGTCGGCCTACTTCCTCAACCGGGCCCGGGACTACGTGAACCTCTTCGACCCGCAGGCCGGGTTCTTCCAGGGCCGGGACGCCAAGGGCGACTGGCGCCTGGCGTCGTCGCAGTACGACCCGCGGGTGTGGGGCTACGACTACACCGAGACCAACGGCTGGGGCTACGCCTTCACCGCCCCGCAGGACAGCCGGGGCCTGGCCAACCTCTACGGCGGCCGCGACGGCCTGGCGAAGAAGCTCGACGCCTACTTCGCCACCCCCGAGACCGCCTCGCCGGACGTCGTGGGCTCCTACGGCGGTGTCATCCACGAGATGACCGAGGCCCGGGACGTGCGGATGGGCATGTACGGGCACTCCAACCAGGTGGCGCACCACGTCACCTACATGTACGACGCGGCGGGCCAGCCCTGGAAGACGCAGCAGAACGTCCGCGAGGTCCTCTCCCGGCTCTACACCGGCAGCTCGATCGGCCAGGGCTACCACGGCGACGAGGACAACGGCGAGCAGTCGGCCTGGTACCTGTTCTCCGCGCTCGGCTTCTACCCGCTGGTGATGGGCAGCGGCGAATACGCCGTCGGCTCACCGCTGTTCACCAAGGCGACCGTCCATCTGGAGAACGGCAAGGACCTGGTCGTCAGGGCGCCCCGGAACAGCACGCGGAACGTCTACGTTCAAGGCTTGAAGGTGAACGGCCGTACCTGGACGTCGACTTCGCTCCCCCACGCGCTGCTCGCCAAGGGCGGGACGCTGGACTTCGCCATGGGGCCGAAGCCGTCCTCCTGGGGCAGCGGCAAGAACGCGGGGCCCGTGTCGATCACCCGGGACGACCAGGTGCCCACCCCGCGCGCGGACGTCCTGAAGGGCCCCGGCGCCCTGTTCGACAACACCTCGGCGACGGACGCGACGGTGACCTCGGTGGACCTGCCCGTCGGCGCGAGCACCAAGGGCGTCCAGTACACGCTCACCTCGTCCGCCGACCGTACGAAGGCCCCGACGGGCTGGACCCTTCAGGGCTCGTCCGACGGCACCACCTGGCAGACCCTGGACCGGCGCACCGGGCAGTCGTTCGCCTGGGACCGGCAGACCCGCGCCTTCTCGGTCGGGTCACCGGGCTCGTACGCGCACTACCGGCTGGTCCTGGACGGCGAGTCGACGCTGGCGGAGGTGGAACTGCTGGCGTGACGGCCTGACGCGGTGCCGGTGAGGGGGCGGGTCCGGTGACGGGCCCGTCCCTTCGCGTACACGGTTCGGAGCTCTGCGGGCTGCCGGGCGCGCCGCTCAGGACGCGACGGGCTGCCGGGGCAGTCTGGGCAGCAGTCTGCGCAGCGCGTCCGCGTGCTGATGGACCCGCCGGACCACCGCTCTGCGGGTGGCCGCGAAGGCCGGGACGTCCCGGGACGGGCCGCACTCGGCCGCCGCGTACAGGTCGTCCAGCCAGGCACCGGTGCCTCTGGTGCCGTCCGGCGCCACCGGTACCAGCCTGGTCAGCACCTCGGACTCGGCGCCGCCCAGGAACCAGACGCGGACCATCAGGTCCGCGCGCCGGTAGCGCAGGCCCCCCTCGATGTCCTCCGCAGGACAGAAGCCCTCGCCGTCCACCAGGAACGCGAAAGCCGTACGCGCTTCGGCCCGGAACTCCTCGGGCAACAGCGGCCGTTTCCCCATCCAGGGATGCTTGCACGCGGCGATGTGCCCCCGCCAGCGGAACGGGCGAGGGCACATCTTTTCGGCTTTTCGGCTTCGTCAACCCACGGCGACGGCGAAGACGTGGAGATCGGTGTCGTCCGGGAGCCGGACCGACGCGACGGCCTTGCCGGCCGGGGCCGTGAACGGCTCGGTGGCGAAGACGTAGGTCACCACCGGATCCCGGTCCGCGCCCGCCACATTGCGGTAGGCGGTCCTGGCCACGACCGTGTTGCCGTACTGGACGGTGCCCCCGCCGCCGCCGACCGTCCAGTCGGTGAAGGACAGGTCGACGGTGTCGGTGCCGCCGTCGGTGTACGTCACGGTCGCCCTGGCCCGCTGGTTGCCGTTGACGGCGCTGCCGATGAAGGACAACGTCCCTGCGGGCCGGTCCAGTTCGATGGTCTGTCCGGCCGCCGAGACGTTGTCCGGGCGGGCGCTCGGCGAGTCGGGCCAGGTGAAGGCGAGTCCGTTCACCGTGCCCGGCGCGCCCGGGGTGAGACCGGCGGCGGCGAGGGCCTGGCGCGAGTAGCTCCAGCCGCCGCCGTCGTAGTCCGCCTCGTCGTGGTCGCCGACGTCGTCCGAGACACCGGTGTTGTCGTACGCGGCGAGGAGGGTGCCGGGGGCGGCGACCGTCAGCGCCACCGGCTGCCGGTAGGAGGTGTCGCCCGAGGTCACGGTGACCCGCACGTCGTAGAAGCCCTGGTGCGCGGCGGGGTCCGCGGTGAGCGTGATGCCCTGGGAGCCGTCGGTCACCGTGCCCTCGGCGGGACTCGCCGTGACCCCGGCGGGCGTCTCGACCCGGTAGCGCACCTCCGGGCCGGTACCTCCGTTCAGCGCCAGCGCCCGGATGCTCAACTCGGCGCTGCCGCCGGGCGCGAGCGTCGCCGTGGTGGGTCCGACCCCGATCTGGTACGGCTGTTCGCCGGCCCGGAAGGACGGCGGGGCGTCGGCCGGGTCGCTGCCCCAGGTGCGGTCGGGGGTGGCGGAGAGCGTGTAGTCCAGGCGGCCGCCGTCCCGCACCAGCGAGGCGGGCAGCCAGGGCCGTTCGGTGCTGCGGCCGTCGACCTTCAGGGATCTGATGTACGGCGCGTCCGCCGCCGCGCCCTTCGCCCGGATCGAGATGTCGCCGCCGTGCGGCCTGCTGATCTCGATGCGATCGAACAGCGGTGAGGCGAGGACGAGTTCGGCCCGGGACGGGACCTGTGGGTACATGCCGAGGGCGGAGAAGACGTACCAGGACGACATGGCGCCGAGGTCGTCGTTGCCGGGGATGCCGCCGGGCTGGGTCGACCACAGCCGGGTCATCGCCGCGCGGACGGTCTCCTGGGTCCTGTAGGGCGCGCCCGCGTAATCGTACAGGTAGGGCACGTTGGTCGACGGCTCGTTGTCCAGCTCGGACTTCTCGCCGCCGCTGCCGGTGAACGCCCAGCCGCCGTCGGCGTCGTGGAAGAAGGTGTCGAGCCGGGCGAGCGCCTTGTCGCGGCCGCCCATCGCGGCGAACAGCCCGGCCGGGTCGTGCTGCACCATCCAGGTGTACTGGGCCGCCGTGCCCTCGACGAAGCCGTTGCCGGTGGCCGGGGTGAAGCCCGTGACCCAGCTGCCGTCGGCCTTGCGGTTGGCGATGTAGCCGCCGGAGGGGTCGGCGGCGAGGTTGAAGCTGTTCTGCCACCACTGGGCGCGGCGGGCGAAGTCGGCCGCGGTGTCCTTCCGCCCGGCGGCCGTGGCGAGCCGGGAGAGCGCGTAGTCGGCGCCGGACATCTCCAGGGTCTCGGCCGCGCCGCCCCAGGCGTTGGAGACGGACGGCATGTAGTGCAGGTCGAGGTACTTGTCGAGGGACGGGCGTTGTCCGGCCGACAGCACCGGTTTGCCGGCCGCCGACAGGTCCTGCTCGGTCGGGACCGTGGCCGCCTTCACCAGCGAGGCCAGCGCGCCGCGCAGATCGAAGTCCGTGCCGCCGAAGGCCCGGATGCCGGCCAGCGCGATGGGCGACGGGTCGCCGTTCATGACGTGGGTGCCGCTCGCGCCGTGCAGCCAGCGGTCCCAGACTCCCCCGTTCTGCCGCGCCAGTTCGTACAGCGACTGCGCGACGTCCGAGCCGGTGCGCGGATCGAGCAGGGTGAGGAGCTGGACCTGGGAGCGGTAGACGTCCCAGCCGGAGAAGGTGCCGTACTGCGCCCGGTGGCCGCCGCCGACCCGGTGCACCTTGTCGTCGGCGCCCCGGTAGCGGCGGTCGGCGTCGCTGATCACGTTCGGGTGCAGCAGCGCGTGGTAGAGCGCGGTGTAGAAGGTGGTGCGTTCCGCGTCCGTGCCGCCGCCGACCCGGATCGCGGACAGCCGCTCGCGCCAGGCCCGTTCGGCCGCTGCGCGCACCTTGTCGAAGGAGCGGCCCGGCGGGTTCTCGGCTCTGAGGTTGGCCTCGGCGCCTGCGCGGCTGACGTAGGAGATGCCGACCTTGACGTTCACCGGGCCGGTGCCGGGCTCGAACTCGACATAGCCGCCCGCCCCCTTGCCCGCGACTGGCCGCCCGCCCGCCGAGAAGCCGCCGGTGCCGCCGCTCGCGGAGGTGGATCCCGGGGTGAGCCGGTCGTCCTGCCAGGTGCCGGTCGCCTTGAACGCGCGGTCGAAGTGGGCGGTGAAGTAGAGGGTGTAGTAGGCCCGTCGGCCCTCCGGGTCGAGGTAGCCGCAGAAGTTGCCGGAGGTCACCGAGCCGGAGACGGTACGGGCCGCGGGGTCGATCTCGACCGTCGAATCGGTGGAGCCCACCTCGGAGTTGGCGGTGCGCACCAGCAGCGAGGCGGGCTTGCCGGCAGGGTAGTCGAAGCGGGCCGAGCCGGTACGGGCGGTCGCGGTGAGGTCGGCGGTGACTCCGGAGGCGAGGCCCACCCGGTAGTGGCCGGGTCCGGCCGTCTCGTCGGCGTGACTGAAGTCGGAGGCGTACACCGCGTCCTTGGTGTCGCTCGCCGGGGACGAGGTGACCTCGCCCGCGTACGGGAAGAACGGGATGTCGCCGCTGCCGCCCGCGCAGCCGGTGCCCGACATGTGGGTGAGGCTGAAGCCGCGGATGCGGGTGGCGTCGTACTGGTAGCCGCCGGGCGCCGCGGTGCGGGTGGCGTCGCCCCGCGTGTTCTCGGGGCTGAAGGAGAACATGCCGAACGGCGTGACCGCGCCGGGGAAGACATCGCCTCCGTTCCTGGTGCCGATGAGCGGATCGACGTACGGGGTCGGGTCGTCGACCAGGACGGTCGGTGGCGCGGTGGTCGCGGCGGTCGCCGCGAGGGCGGGGGTGCTGCCGCCGGCCGCGAGCGCGACGGCCAGTAACAGCGACAGTGACACGGGACGGAAACGCATGACGCGGCCCCTCCTCCTCCGGACGGGTCGCGCACCACGGGTCGCACAAGCCGCAGGGACAGTAGCGTGCGCCGGCCGTACCGCGGAAGGGCGCGTCCCCCGTGCGGGCCCACCTCGCCCGGAATGATGCTCCCGACTCTTGACATCGTTGTCTGCTGTGACGGTAGAGTCATACGCAGATCAGAAGACAACGTTGTCGCACCACGGATTCCCCAAGCCATGTTCCGCCCGGTCGCACCGACCCCCCTACGGGACCGACCGGCCCGCGGACCCGGAGGGCACCGGCTCGGCCCCACGGGTCCGCCCAGAGCGGCGGCTCAGCCCACCTGACAGGGCAGAGCCGCCGCGCTGTCCCCGCCGGAGCCGGAGACGACGTATCCGAACGTCGCGCTCTGCCCCGGACTCAGTGAGCCGTTCCAGTCGGCGTTGTGCACCATCACGTCCTGCCCGCTGTAGGTGGCGTTGCCGTTCCAGAGGCTGGCCACCGACTGACCGCTCGGCAGGGTCCAGTCGACCATCCAGCCCAGCATCGGGACGTCGCCCGAGTTGGTGACGGTCACCTCGGACTGGTAGCCGCCGTTCCAGCTGTTGGTGGTCCGGCGGGTGGCGGTGCAGGTGCCCGGGACCGGGTCGGTCGGGTTGCCCGGGTCGTGGATTCCGGTCACCTCGCCGTTGCCGCCGTCGAAGACGACGTCGGAGCAGGAGTAGAAGGTCTCCGCGCTGTCCGAGCGCTGCCAGACCATGTAGACGATGTGCCGTCCCGACTTGCCGGCCGGGAGCTTCCCGGACCAGGAGTAGTTGGCCTCGACCGTGCCGGGGGTGCCGTTGAGCGGGGGGTGGTCGACGGTGAGGAACGGCTGGTCCTCCATGTCGTTCCAGGTGAGGGTCCTGGTCGGGTCGAAGCCGTCCTTGGTGATGTAGACGTAGAACCAACCGGGGTGCGCGGCCCAGGCGTTGTACGAGAAGTCGACGGTCGCACCCGAGGTGAGGTGGGTCAGCGGCCAGTCGCCGCGCGGCAGGTCGAAGCCTGTGAAGTTGGGGTTCCCGCCGCTGCACAGCGAGCCGTCGGGCACGAAGCCGCGGGTGCGGCCGGCGCCGTCGGAGCGCAGCACGGAGAACCAGTTGTAGAACGGGGTGGTGCCGCTGACCTGCTGAGCGGCCTTGCAGGCCGGGTTGACCGGCTTGATCTCCCCGGTGTCGGTGAGCCCGTCCTGCCAGCACAGGAAGGTGCGACTGCCGGGCTTCATCGGGGTGCCGTGGGC
This sequence comes from Streptomyces sp. NPDC001443, assembly GCF_053597355.1. Classification (NCBI taxonomy): domain Bacteria; kingdom Bacillati; phylum Actinomycetota; class Actinomycetes; order Kitasatosporales; family Streptomycetaceae; genus Streptomyces; species Streptomyces sp. NPDC001443. The sequence continues at coordinate 106,022 of NZ_JBSFIA010000005.1, read as the reverse complement.
TTCCGCCGGACCGCCGGCCGTGAGGATCAGGCCGAGGGCCGGAACGGTCGTGAGCAGGGCCAGGAGGACGAGGAACAGGGCGCTGCGGGAGGCCGGACGCGGTGATCGCCGCAGCCGTCGCGGGGGCGCGGGCGACGACTCGCCCGTTAATGTCATAGACATGTCAGGCAACATGACGGAGGGACGTCCCTTCGCTCGACGGTCGTGAGGAACGTGCGTGCGCGTACGCGCGCGCCGCAGGCGCGCGGGCGACAGGGGGGCGGGAGCGCTTCCGGGCGGGTTCCGGTCCACCGGGTGGGAGCGCTCCCACCCCCTGGTGCGGAAGGTAGCGCCGGACGCCGGAGTTGTAAACGGGCGGCGCCGGGATTGCCGGTGGGCCGCCGTAGGGAGCCGTGTCCTTCCCCGGCCGACGGACGGACCGGCTCTCGTAGCGGCGTGGTCACCCGTCGGTCCGTACCACCTGGGCGGCGGGGCGGCCGACCTGACGGACGCCGACCTGACGGACGCCGTCCGGTCGTACGACTTCCTCGGCGTCGCCGTCCGCGATGTCGGCCGGGGCGTCGGCCGTGAGCGGCAGTTCGACGGTGAACTCCGTGCGGCCCGGCTCGCTGCGCACGTCGACGCGGCCCCCGTGCGCGGTGGTGATCGCCGCGGCGACGGCGAGGCCGAGACCTGAACCGCCCGCCGCGCCGGCCGCCCGGCTCCGGGAGGCGTCGCCCCGGGTGAACCGCTCGAAGACCGAGGGGAGCAGATCGGACGGGATACCGGGCCCGTCGTCGCGGACCCGGACGACGCAGCCCGCGCCGCGGCCCCCCGCGGTGGTCTCCACACTGACGACGACCGTCGTACCCGCCGGGGTGTGGGTCCGCGCGTTGGCCAGCAGGTTGGCCACGACCTGGTGCAGCCGTACCTCGTCGCCGACCACCACGGGCGGTGCGCCGAGACGCAGGTCCAGTTGCCAGTCGTGGCCGTCGCCCGCGGCCCGCGCGTCCCACACCGCCTCGGCGACCAGCGAGGCCAGGTCCACCTCGGCCGACTGGAGCGGACGGCCCTCGTCGAGCCGGGCGAGCAGCAGCAGGTTCTCGACCAGGCCCGTCATCCGGGCCGACTCGGCGGAGACCCGGCGCCAGGCCAGCAGCGGCTCGCCCTGGCCGGTACCGCGGTTCATCAGCTCCGCGTATCCGGCGATGGAGGCGAGCGGGGTGCGCAGTTCATGGCTGGCGTCGGCGAGGAAGCGGCGCATCCGCTCCTCGCTGTGGCGCATCCGCTCCTCGCTGCGCCGGCGTTCGGCCAGCGAGGACTCCACCTGGTCGATCATGCGGTTGAGGGCGGCCCCGACCTGGCCGGCCTCGCTGCCCGGGTCGGTGTCCCGCTCCGGCACCCGGGTGAGGGCGGTGCCCTCGCCCCGGCCCAGCGGGGCGTGGGAGACGGCGACGGCGGTGGCGGCGACCCGGCCGAGGGGGCGCAGCTGGCGCCGTATGACCACGGCGCACACGCAGCCCGCGGCGGTGAGGCCGGCCACGGCGACGCCGCCCTCCGCCTTCACCAGCCGGCTGATCAGGTCCTGGACGTCGTCCATCGGCAGTCCGGCGAGGACCCGGACGCCGTCCGCCTCCAGCGCGGTGACCCGGTAGGTGCCGAGGCCGGGCACGTCGCGGGTGTGCGGCGAGCCGTCGGCCGCGAGGTGCGCCAGGGCCGCGCTCTGGGCGTCGGTGAGGTTCCGTGGCGGCGCGTCCTCGTCCACCAGGGCGGCGGCCAGCACGCGGCCGTGGTCGTCGAGACGGGCGGCGAGCATCCCGGCCGGGTGCCCGCGCTCGCCGAGGAAGGTCAGGTCCCGGTCGAGGTCCGGGTGGAGCGCGGCCCCGCCCAGGCTGTGTTCGGCGGCGTCGGTGACCCGGTCGTCCAGGTTCCCCAGCAGATAGGCGCGTTGGACCAGGGCGGTGGTGAGTGCCATCGCGGCGCACACGGCGGCGAGGGTGACGCCGATGAGGAGGAGCAGCCGCGTACGAAGGGTGTGGCGGCCGGACGGCCCGCCGGGCAGACGGCCCGACGGGCGGCCGGGCAGACGGCCCGACGGGCGGCCGGGCAGACGGCACGGCCGGCGGCCGGGCGTGGGGCCGGGCAGGTCGAACGGGGGCTCGTCGTCGACGGTCCGCGCACGGACACGGCCGCTTCGGAGCCCAGAGGTGCCAGTCATGTACCGATCCTGTCCCGGTCCGCTGGGGGAACCCTGTGTTCACCCTGAGGACCGGCGATGACCTGGCCGGAGGGCGGAGGGCGGAGGGCGGAGGGCGGAGGGCGGAGGGCGGGACGGTGACGGCCGGACGGAGCGGAGACCGCCCCGGGACCGCGGAGGCGGAGACGCGGACGCAGACGGCGGACGGCGGACGGCGGACGGCGGACGGCGGACACGGCGAAGGGCCGCATCCCCGGTGCGGGGGATGCGGCCCTTCGCCGTTCGGCGGGTGCCTACTTGCGGATCAGGTTGCGCAGCACGTACTGCATGATGCCGCCGTTGCGGTAGTAGTCCGCCTCACCGGGGGTGTCGATGCGGACGACCGCGTCGAACTCCACACCGGTGTCGGTGCTGACCTTGACCGTGCGCGGGGTGGTGCCGTTGTTGAGCTCCTCGACGCCGGTGATGGAGAAGGTCTCCTCGCCGGTCAGACCGAGGGACTCGGCGTTCGCGCCCTCCGGGAACTGGAGCGGCAGGACGCCCATGCCGATGAGGTTCGAGCGGTGGATGCGCTCGTACGACTCGGCGACGACGGCCTTGACGCCGAGGAGCGCGGTGCCCTTGGCGGCCCAGTCGCGGGACGAGCCGGAGCCGTACTCCTTGCCGGCCAGGATGACCAGCGGGATGCCCTGCTCGATGTAGTTGCGCGAGGCGTCGTAGATGAAGGAGACGGGGGCGCCGTCCTGGGTGAAGTCGCGGGTGTAGCCGCCCTCGGTGCCCGGCGCGATCTGGTTGCGCAGGCGGATGTTGGCGAACGTACCGCGGATCATGACCTCGTGGTTGCCGCGGCGCGAGCCGTAGCTGTTGAAGTCACGACGCTCGACACCGTGCTCCGTGAGGTACTTGCCTCCGGGGGTGTCGGCCTTGATCGCACCGGCCGGGGAGATGTGGTCGGTGGTGACCGAGTCGCCGAGCTTGGCGAGGACGCGCGCGCCGGCGATGTCCGAGACCGGGGTGGTCTCCATCGTCATGCCCTCGAAGTAAGGGGGCTTGCGGACGTACGTCGACTGCGGGTCCCACTCGAAGGTGTCGCCCTCGGGGATCGGCAGCGCCTGCCACTGGGCGTCGCCGGCGAAGACGTCCTGGTAGGACTTGCTGAACATGTCCTCGCCGATGGCGTTCGCCACGACGTCGTTGACCTCGGCCTCGGAGGGCCAGATGTCGGCCAGGTAGACCGGCTTGCCCTCGGTGTCGGTGCCGAGCGCGTCGCGGGTGATGTCCACCTTCATGGAGCCCGCGAGGGCGTAGGCGACGACCAGCGGCGGGGAGGCCAGGTAGTTCATCTTGACGTCGGGGTTGATACGGCCCTCGAAGTTCCGGTTGCCGGAGAGGACCGAGGTGACCGCGAGGTCGTGGTCGTTGACGGCCTTGGAGACCTCGTCCGGCAGCGGGCCGGAGTTGCCGATGCAGGTGGTGCAGCCGTAGCCGACCAGGTTGAAGCCGACCTTGTCGAGGTAGGGGGTGAGCCCCGCCTTGTCGAAGTAGTCGGTGACGACCTTGGAGCCGGGGGCGAGGGTGGTCTTGACCCACGGCTTGCGGGTCAGGCCCTTCTCCACGGCCTTCTTCGCGACGAGCGCGGCGGCGACCATGACGTACGGGTTCGAGGTGTTGGTGCAGGAGGTGATGGCCGCGACCGTCACCGCACCGTGGTCGATCTCGTAGGTCGAGCCGTCGGGGGCCGTGACCGTGACCGGGTTGGACGGGACGCCGTTGGAGGAGGCCGGGGCGTCGGAGGCCGGGAAGGACTCCTTGCCCGCCTCGTCGGCGGTGTCCACGTAGTTGCGGACGTCCGTCTTGAACTGCTCGGCGGCGTCGGCGAGGACGATGCGGTCCTGCGGGCGCTTCGGGCCGGCGATCGACGGGACGACCGTCGACAGGTCCAGCTCCAGCTTCTCGGAGAAGTCGGGCTCGGCGGCCGGGTCGAGCCAGAGGCCCTGCTCCTTGGCGTACGCCTCGACGAGCGCGACCTGCTGCTCGGAGCGGCCGGTGAGCTTGAGGTAGTTCAGGGTCTCGCCGTCGATCGGGAAGATCGCGGCGGTGGAGCCGAACTCCGGCGACATGTTGCCGATGGTGGCGCGGTTGGCCAGCGACGTGGCGGCCACGCCCTCGCCGTAGAACTCGACGAACTTGCCGACGACACCGTGCTTGCGCAGCATCTCGGTGATGGTCAGCACGAGGTCGGTGGCGGTGGTGCCGGTGGGCAGCTCGCCGGTGAGCTTGAAGCCGACCACGCGCGGGATGAGCATGGAGACCGGCTGGCCGAGCATCGCGGCCTCGGCCTCGATGCCGCCGACGCCCCAGCCGAGCACGCCGAGGCCGTTGACCATGGTGGTGTGCGAGTCGGTGCCGACGAGGGTGTCGGGGTAGGCCTGACCGCCTCGGACCATGACCGTGCGCGCCAGGTGCTCGATGTTCACCTGGTGGACGATGCCGGTGCCCGGCGGGACGACCTTGAAGTCGTCGAACGCGGTCTGGCCCCAGCGCAGGAACTGGTAGCGCTCCTTGTTGCGGCCGTACTCCAGCTCGACGTTCTGGCCGAAGGCGTCCTTCGTGCCGAACTTGTCGGCGATGACGGAGTGGTCGATGACCAGCTCGGCCGGGGAGAGCGGGTTGACCTTGGCCGGGTCGCCGCCGAGCTCCTTGACGGCCTCACGCATGGTGGCGAGGTCCACGACGCAGGGCACGCCGGTGAAGTCCTGCATGATCACGCGGGCCGGCGTGAACTGGATCTCCTGCGACGGCTGCGCCTGGGAGTCCCAGTCGCCGAGCGCGCGGATGTGGTCGGCGGTGATGTTCGCGCCGTCCTCGGTGCGGAGCAGGTTCTCCAGCAGCACCTTCAGGCTGTACGGAAGGCGAGCCGAGCCTTCCACCTTGTCCAGCCGGAAGATCTCGTACGACTCGTCGCCCACCTGCAGCGTGCTGCGGGCGTCGAAGCTGTTCGCCGACACGACAGTCTCCTTCATTGATGTGCGCGTACCACCGTCGATCCTGCCGCCACACCAACTTGGCCGATCCGCTAAGGTGAGGCTAAGTTAGGTAACCCTTACTAGTGGGGCGGCAGCGGGGCGCCTCGGCAGATATCTCGATGTCGAGATAACTCTAGTACATGGGGGCTGGATGGTCATGCCCGGCCCTGCTCCGCCATGCCGATATTCGGCTCCGCCTCACGACAACTCCACGGAAGCACGGCCATCAGTGGGCCGAGTCGGGGTAGACGCAGCACAGCAGGACACCCTCTCGCCCGAACGGAGGCCCCGATGCCCCTCACCTTCCGCAAGAGCTTCCGGATCCTGCCCGGGGTCCGCCTGAACATCAACCGACACTCCTGGTCGATCACGACCGGCGGAGAACACGGCCCCCGGCACACCCGCAGCAGCACCGGACGTCGTACGACATCGATGGATTTGCCCGGACCTTTCGGGTGGCGGCGCACCCGTACCGCCAAGCGCCGGTGACGGCACATCACCCGAATGGCCCCCCTCGGAAGGTGCCATCTCATATCTGAGATAGCCTCAGTCCCATGGCAGACGACTACCTCGTACGCATCGGCAAGCTCATCCGTGACGCCCGGCAGCACCGTGGCTGGTCACAGGCACAGCTCGCCGAGGCACTCAGTACCAGTCAGAGCGCCGTCAATCGCATCGAACGCGGCAACCAGAACATCAGCCTTGAGATGATCGCCCGGATCGGCGAAGCGCTGGACAGCGAAATCGTCTCTCTCGGCTACGCGGGTCCGATGCATCTGCGGGTGGTCGGCGGCCGTCGGCTGTCCGGTGCCATCGACGTCAAGACGAGCAAGAACGCGTGCGTGGCGCTGCTGTGCGCCACCCTGCTCAACCGGGGCCGCACGGTGCTGCGCCGGGTCGCCCGTATCGAGGAGGTCTACCGCCTGCTGGAGGTGCTCGGCTCGATCGGCGTGCGCACCCGCTGGATCAACGGCGGCGTCGACCTGGAGATCGTGCCGCCGGCCCGGCTGGAGATGGCGTCGATCGACGCCGAGGCCGCCGTCCGCACCCGCTCGATCATCATGTTCCTCGGTCCGCTGCTGCACGTCATGGACCGCTTCAAGCTGCCCTACGCCGGCGGCTGCGACCTCGGCACCCGGACCATCGAGCCGCACATGATCGCGCTGCGCCGGTTCGGCCTGGACATCGCGGCGACCGAGGGTCAGTACCACGCGCAGGTCGACCACACGGTCCGCCCCGACCGGCCGATCGTGCTGACCGAGCGCGGCGACACCGTGACCGAGAACGCGCTGCTGGCCGCGGCCCGGCACGACGGCGTCACGGTCATCCGCAACGCCTCCTCCAACTACATGGTCCAGGACCTGTGCTTCTTCCTGGAGGCGCTGGGCGTCAAGGTCGAGGGCATCGGCACCACCACGCTCACCGTGCACGGCGTACCGGACATCGACGTCGACGTCGACTACTCCCCCTCCGAGGACCCGGTCGAGGCGATGAGCCTGCTGGCCGCCGCGGTGGTGACGGAGTCGGAGCTGACCGTGCGCCGCGTCCCCATCGAGTTCCTGGAGATCGAGCTGGCGGTCCTGGAGGAGATGGGCCTCGACCACGACCGCACACCGGAGTACTTCGCGGACAACGGCCGTACCCGCCTGGTGGACCTGACGGTCCGGCCCTCCAAGCTGGAGGCGCCGATCGACAAGATCCACCCGATGCCGTTCCCCGGCCTGAACATCGACAACGTGCCGTTCTTCGCGGCCATCGCGGCCGTCGCGCAGGGCCAGACGCTGATCCACGACTGGGTCTACGACAACCGCGCCATCTACCTGACGGACCTGAACCGGCTGGGCGGCCGCCTCCAGCTCCTCGACCCGCACCGGGTCCTGGTCGAGGGCCCGACCCGCTGGCGCGCCGCCGAGATGATGTGCCCGCCCGCGCTGCGGCCCGCGGTGGTCGTCCTGCTGGCCATGATGGCGGCCGACGGCACGTCCGTGCTGCGCAACGTGTACGTCATCAACCGCGGCTACGAGGACCTCGCCGAACGCCTCAACTCCATCGGGGCGCAGATCGAGATCTTCAGGGACATCTGATGTGAAGGCGCCGCCGTACCCTGTCTGAGCAGCCGGAACGCTGATCCTGAGAGGGTGCGGCGGCGCCTGTGGCACTTCTCTGGGGCTTTGCGGCCGTGGCGGCCGTCCGAGGACGCAACGACCGCTCCGGCTTACGGATCTGCGTCGGCGCTACGGCGCGTCGAGCAACACTGAGTGATGGAACGGCCGCTGATGACGAGTCTTCCGGATGCCGACGCCAGCGTCGACGCTACCTGACCGGGATGAGGCATCAGGCGAAGCGACCTCTATGTTGCCGCCCTTTGCCGTGACCTTGGGCCATGCATGTCAGGCTGTGCGAGCTGGCGTTGCTCCTGTCGCACGGCCATGGGCAACCGGTCGAATACGCCTGCACCGTGATAGCTGAGTGTGATGGTGGGGCTGTCGTCGGCGAGGGCGGCCCAGGCCACTCGAGGATCGCGTGGAGCCATACGATCACGGGAGGCGGGCTGGGAATTCGCGGAGGCCACGCCGTGTACAGCAGGTTCCGCCGGCCAGTAGGCGACTTCCCACGCGTCGGCCTGACGTGGACCAGGAGCCGGGGGGAAGCTCGGATAGGCAGGTGCGCGCGGTGCTGACGTCCGCTTGTTCTCGCCGCTCGAAACCACGATCGTCACCCCGACGATGATGAGTATGAGCCCGGGCAGGGTCGCGGGGTGCACGCTCTGTCCCATCAGCCACCAAGCGGTGATCGCGGCGACGGGTGTTTCCAGCAGGAGCAGAACGCTCATGGTCGTCGCCGATGTCCTGCCCAGGGCGAAGTTCATGGCTCCGAGTCCCAGAAGCTGCGGAAGGACCAGCAGGCCGAGCAAGGACAGGTGGGTCGAGGCATCGAACCCCGTGAGGGGAGTGCCCGCCATCCGGCAGATGACGAACAGTTCCAGCCCACAAACCAGTGAGCAGACCGTCGAATACAGGGGTGTACTCATGTCCGACCGCGCCTTGTGGCTCAGGGCCGTGTAGGCGGCTTGCGCCACAGCCCCGGCGAGGGCGAGCAGGTCCCCCATCAAGGCGGTGCCACCGGACTTGATATCCAGACCGGCGGCTGCGGCAGCTCCGACCACGGCAAGGGAGAGACCCGCCCAGGTTCTCCTGCCGGCTCGAACGCCCTGGGCCGCCGCGATGAACGCCTGCCAGACGGGCTGCGTGGCGACGAGTGCTGTCGACATGGCGACAGTGGTGAGCCGTGTACTGGTCATGAAGGCTGCGAAATGGAGGGCGAGCGCGGTAGCCGCGAGTGAACCTATGCCCAGAGGCCTCCACTGCTCACGACGCAGAAGACCACGCCGGCCGCGGACGACACCGGCCACTTCACGTCGGCGCAGCAGCAGCAGGAAGATTCCAAGAGTGGCGAAGCCGAGGGCGTTGCGCCAGAAGGCCATGGCGAGAGGCGAAGCGGTGGCGGACGCGGTCAGCGGAGCCGTGGCCGAGATCGAGACGACGGCGACCCCCATCGCCGCCACGGTCAGCGGATCGATCTTGGATTTCATGCCGTATCACCGCCATCGGTTCCGCCGAAGCGTCTATCAGGCAGGCGAGAACAGGTTTCGGCGTCCGGCGACGGCAGAGCCGTTGGTAATCTGCGACGGGTATTCATACTGATGTGCCCCTGGGGTACGAACCGGGTCGGCCGAGACTCACGTCTGACGGACTCGGTAGTGCGTCACGCTTCGGGGCCGCCACCGACACTCCCCATGATCAAGGCGCCTGTAGGCAACCGAGGCGCGAGCGTCGGCGCGGCTGGACTTCCCGGCGGGACGGTGAATGGTGCCCCGCGCCCACACAACGGGACAGGCCGTCGAGCGGTTCAGAAGTTCTGCCGGCACTGGCCCGCCCACGGAAGAACGAGACGTTCACACGGGCCGGCGCCGGGTTCGGGGTGTCGGAAGCGACGGCATGGCGCTACGTCGACGAGACGCTCGAGGTCCTGGCCGCCCGGGGCGCCATGGTTCTCGCGCGCGGCACCGGGACGAACTCACGACCTGAGCGCGGCCCGCGCCCACGGCATCGGCCAAGCCTGCCCGAGTCGGCAGATCCTCGTCCTCGCCGACCGCGCCTGCCAGGGCGCCTGCGCCACCTGGCGACTGTTCAGGATGAAAGAGGCTCAGTGTCGTCAAGGTGGAGGTTGCGCCAGTTGCTGCTGCGTGACGCGTGCAGCCCGTGCCGGCGCATGTTCGAAGGCAACCGTCCTCGAAACGGCGCAAGACCTTGATGGTCTGCACTTTCAGCCATGAAGCGCTCAATTCGGGGAAGCCAACCTACAGCGTCGCGAATTACGTCACCGGAGAACCCGTTACGGGGGAAATCGTACGGCGGGTTCGGAGGGGGCCGCGCGAAAAAGGTCCTGCACATGGCAAGCACCTCGTCGCGCGGTCTATCCAACCAACCGCCTCAAGCAGTGGCGCGGCCTGGTCACACGAACCGACATACTCGCGATCGCCTATCGGGCCGCACTCCGCCTTGCGGGCATCCTCACCTGGATCCGAAGCCGACCCGAGAGGCAGCACCTAACGGCGTGGCCCCTTGGGTGCGGGAGCAGGAGCAGTTGCCTGCGGTGCAGAGTTGACAGCTCCCTGGTTCGCCTTCGGCTGTGCAGGCCCGGGCGGCAGATGCATGTTTGCATATTGCGCGACAGGATTTGCGGCACCACCGCTGAAGTTTTGCTCACTTTCAAGGTGCTGCGTGAAAGATTGGCCCAATTGCGCCCATCGGCCAATTTGAGACTGCAGCTCGACCCGCCGATCGACGCTGAACGACACGGCCGCCTGGGTCGCCGCACTCGGCTGCTGCGCGTGCTGTTCACGCCAATATTCGTACTCCGCGTGGGCAATCTTCCTGTGCGCCGCTTCGGCCTTCGGACTGTCGAGGGGGGTGAGGTAGGCGCTGGTGAGTGCCGGGTCCGTGAATACCTTGTGGACATCACGTGCACCATGCTCTCCCGCCCCATAGCGGATCCCTTCAATCGCGGCTGCGACGGCGTGGCCTACGGTGAATTCCTGCACCCCCTGCTGGTTGAGCACTCCGTGAATATGCGACATGGAATCCTCGCGAGGCTTGCTCGCCTGCGGTGCCGGATCCGACCGCAGGTCCATGATCTTCATCAGCGTGTCCACTTCTACCCCATTTCTGCGATTCTTTCGGACCTGTAAAGCACAACGCGAAAGACATCTCCGGGGTTCAACACGCGGTGTCATCAAAGCAGCGGGGCCGTCGCCGGTCACAGGAGCTGATCGTCCCCGCCTTGCGGCACAACGCTCGACAGCCTTCTTGGCGAGCAGGACACAGACACCCTCGTCGAGGTTCCAACCCCGGGTCCTTGAACCCTTTCGGGATCCAGCACGTTACTGACTGCAAGCGAGAGCCGCCATCAGACCCCCGGCACAAGGAACGCACGGAGGCTACCGAGATGCCAGAGCAGAACTCGTCCAGGGACGAGCAGCCACCGGCCTACGAAGGCCACGCCCCCAACCCGTTCGATTTCCTGGACCCAGACTCACAGGGCCTGCAGGACGCCATGGAACGTGGACACAACCAGGCATCGACGCACGGCTCCTCCGGAGCCAATTACGCACAGCCACCAGCGTACGGGGGTCCGCCGAACCCTCTGGCGTTTCTCGACCCGGATTCCAGAGCACGGCAGTCCGAAATCCAGCGCGGCCTTGTCGAACCGCCGCCAGCGTATGCGGGTGCGCCGAACCCTCTGGCATTTCTCGACCCGGATTCCAGAAGGCGACAAGAGGAAATAAGTGCCGGTCAGATTGGGCAAGTAAATTACTCGCAGGGGCAGATCGGACCGGAGGCTCAGGCGCTGATTGCTCACTACGCGAGTTCAGGCCGCACATCCCAGCAGCCTGCCCGGCAGCGCGACGGGCAGGGCAGCTCCTCCGCGCAGCAGACCTCTCATCATGGCAGCTCACGGTCCGGTAAGCGCAGACGCTGATGTCGACCTTTGGGCGAAGAGGGAACTCCTTCCTGCCTCAAGACCATTGAAGGCGAGTCCGGCTTACGAGTCAGGCTTGTTTCCGCCCGCCCCAGTGACGGATGCGGCCCTCGCCGTCAGGGCCGAGGTAAGTGTAGACATCGAGGCGAAGTGGGATCTTTTCGCCTCAGTGAACCTCTTTCGTCCTGTCTCCCAGGTGTAAATGGGCTGGTGGGCAGGGGGCGTGACAAGGCAGGGCCCCTCGTCGTTGGCGTGGTGATCTCACTCATCACACCGGCGACCGAGAGGCCCTGTTGGTTCCGTATCCTTCCATGCTCGATGTCCCGTACGAACTCGTCGAGCATGTCTCCTGGCTCGTCTACGCAAGAACGAGACGTACCGGCAGGTCGGCGTCGGATTCGGTGTGTCCGAGGCGACCGCCTGGCGCTACGTCGACGAGACGATCGAGATACTCGCCCCCTGGGCGCCCGGCCCGCACGAAGCCCTGACCGGACTCGGAGAGGGGCGGGCCAGACGCGGGCGTTGAGCTTGATCCCACACCTCCAGAACAGCCACATAAGCAGGCGATGGAGAGGAAACCGACCTCAAGCAGTCGGACGAACACCGGCAACGCCTGCCGTCTGCCGACAGGTGGGACAGGCCCGTATACACGGCGGCGGACCCGGACGCGCAGGCGTTCCCGGTCCGCAGCGCGGGGACACCGACGAGGCCGTCGTCGATCCGGAGCTCCGACGAGGAAGGAAATCCGAGCGGCTGCATCCCGGGGTTGAAGTGACCGAGCGTCATGCCGGTGCACGACGGAACGCCGTGGCCGGCAGGCCTCCTTCCCCCCTGGCACAGGCGCGATGGCGCCGGCCCGATCTCACCGTCCCCCTCGAAGCGCGGGTGGACGGCGGGATCGGTCGACGAACCGGCTCAGCCTCAGCAGCCGCCGACCGAGAGGGAGGACACCGCGTTGTCGTAGAGGTACAGCAGTTCCTGCTTCGCGCCCGCCGGGATACTGAAGGAGTAGCCGTGGTAGTCGGCATCGGTCCAGATGCAGACTTGACGGCCGCTGCGGTTCCACACGGAGCCGGCCCGATCGTTCCACGCCCAGTCGATGTAGGGGATGTCCACCGGATCGACCGCCAGCACGTCCCCGGTGTTGCCGTGGCCGTCAAAAAGGTAGATCTTGCCGGCGGGCCGGTTCACGGCGGTGGCGGTGGTGTGCACGGAGGGCTTGGCGGTCACGGTCGCCGTGGTCTTCGGCGGCCTCACCGTCACCGTGGCGTTCGGCGGGCTCACGGTCACGGTGCCGGCTGCCTCGGCGCCGCCGGCATGGGCCTTTTCGGGCTTCGGCTTCTTCTCCGTGTTCGAGGCGCTGGGCGACGGCGACAGGCTGGGCGACGGCGACAGGCTCGGCGACACGGAGACAGTGGGTGACGCCGGCGGACCGTGGTGTGCCGGGAGCCCGCTCAGCTTGTCGCCGGCACCGGCGGCCTCGCTGTGTCCTCGGTCACCGCCCGATCCGCTGCCCAGCAGCACCAGCGGCAGGACGACCACAGCGGCCACCCCAAGTGCCACCGGACCGACGAGCAGGGGCCGTTGCAGCAGGCCGGGAGCGCGGTACTCGTCGTCCGACTGCCGCGACGTCGCGCCTGCACCGGCGTCCCTGGAGCGGCGCAGCCCCGACAAGGAAGCGACCCGGGAGGAGAGCGAGGGCAGCGGAGATCGCGAGGGCTCGGGTGGCGGTGGTGAGGGCAGCGACCGGACGAGGTCGTCGTCCGGGCCGTCGTCGAGGTCCTCCAGGCCGTCGGAGTCGACGAAGTCGTCGTCCGTGCTGTCGAGGGCGGCATCGAACGAGGCGCCGCTACCGGAAGACACGGCCCCGCCGGTCTGGTTGTGCGCCTCGTGGAGCTCTGGCGACCCGGCTTTCGTTATCACCGGTGGCGGCGGCGCCGGTGCAGCCTGCGAGAGCTCGACCGGCTCCTCCACCAGCCTGCTGGAACCGTCGGGTGCCACTTCCACGAATGTCACATGCTCGGTGGCGGGGTCGGAAATAGCCGCGGTGACGGGCGAGTTGCGCCGGCGCGCGTGCCGGTGCAGCGTGTCGAGGACCGCCTCGTCGAGAGACTGCCCGCTCGCCGCCTGCACGGGCACCCCGTCGATGGAGGCGGAGCCGTCGGCGTCGATGAACACAGTGAACCCAGGCGTCCGCCCAGCGGCTCCCCCGGCAGACTCCCGGCTGCTCATGTCCACAGGCTCCCCGGGCTCAGCGCGCCGGCCCGACGCGGTGAGGCCGTCCGTTCCTTCGTCCCGGTTCATCCCTGTTCCCTCCCTGCGTTGTGCCTGCCAGCAACAACGGGAGGCGCGGGAACAAAGTTCAATGGCCTTGCCAGGGCGAACCCGTTTCGCCCTTCGGGACCGATCACCGGCCTGCCCGGCCTCGGGCAGACGACATCGTTTGCGGGCGGGCGGCAGGACGGGGCCGGCTCTGGTCCGGCAGGAACGCCTGTCGTCCCACCCCGACGGTGCCTGTCAGCGCTGTTCTGTCGGCAACCAGGGGGGCCGGTGGGTTGGGGTGGCCGTCTGGTTCGGAGGTGGGCGCCGCAGGAGGGTTTTCCGCAGCCACTGCTTCCCGCCGGCCATCCGGCCGGGCGGCAGGACGGGCGGTGGTCTCCGAGTGGTGTTCCAACGGCAACGGACTCCGCAGGTTGCCGGAGTACCAGGGGCTCGAGGGGTGGAGGTCACCACCGGCATCCAGAGCCTTGCCGGGCGATGCGGGCGCGGTCACCGATGCCACGTCGACCAGCGTGACCGCGTCGTCGTTCATCTCTTCCTCGCTGTCATCTGAGCGGCTGTCGGCGCGCGTCCGGTCGGACGAGGGCTCCGCCGACGCACCCCCCTCAGCCATCGCGGAAGCCGCTCTCATATTCGGGGAGAGCTTCTCTCGCAGCCACGCCAGTAGTTGGGCAAGGCGTCCCGGGTACGTGGAACGCGACCGTCGTGCAATCGCCTTCAGGTCGTCCTCGATCAGCTCCCGCGCCAGTTGCTCCGCGGGCGGCAGGGGCGGGGGCGAAGGCCTGATCCACCCGGACTCACGTGACTCCGGCCGGGAGCCAGGAGTGTCGAAGGACATGCTTGGATCAGGGCCTCTTTGATCTGCTCGCTACGCTCGGAGATCCAAGTTCTTGTCTCCGCCGCAAAACGCCACACCCTCCCCTCGAATAATCGACCTGGTAAAAATTCCCAAGCCCTCCGTTTGGATCTGAGCCTGCCATGTTCTCCCTCTCCTTGGGTGAACGGTTGCTCTGCTCGACAGGCACAACGGCCGTTCCGGAGCGTAGGCTCAGTACGGGCGCCGTCCGAGCTCGGAATCATCGGGCCGACGGCGGCGGCGCGAACGGGTCGAGCACGTCGACCGTCGGCTTCTCCTTCGGACGGTGGGCACCGGGTTTGCAGCCGGCGAAGGGGCCCTGCGGGTCCCGGAGGGAGTCCATGACCGAAGGCAGGAAGTCGCGATGCCAACGGGCAGGGCCGGACATGTCGGATTCAGGACCGGTCAGTTCTCCCCAGGCGAGCCAGAGGCCGTGGAGCTGGGCGACCGCTTCGGGGTGTTCCCACCAGCGGGAGCACCAGGGAGACGCGGACGTGACCTCCCTGCCGTAGACGGGCAACAGCACGTGATGCGTCCACAGGGTCAACTGACGCAGCGTGTTGAGGTAGGCGGGACCCTGCAGGTAGAGGATGAACTGTGGTGCCGGGGGGTGCTCCCGTGGCGCCTCACCCGCGGGCTCGGGCGCAGGCCGCTCCGCCGATGCGGCGGTGTCCTGCCCGGATCGGGTGTCCTGGAGACTCCCCGGCGATGTCGTGCCCATGATCCTCCTCTTGCCTGCACGGCTTTCCTGTCGGTCATCGAGCACAACGGGGTGACAACAGGAGGGGTTCAACAGCCCGACCGCCCACCTGGCGAGTTGCCCTCCGGACATGAGACAGAACCATTCACCGGCAAGACTCTGCCTGTTCATTCAGGTTTTCTCCCAATTCACCTGGCACACGATGTGTTCCGGATGACGGGCACGTACTGATCGAGAACGTCGGAGTCTGTCATACCGAACCGGGATCATCCGTTTAGTCCGCCGGTGGCGCCGAAGAAAACCGATGACAGGCCGTAGGAGATGGACGACATGGGCAGGTCCGCCTGAACCCGGCCTGGGTGCCGCTTGAGGCCATCTCAGCCGATGCCTTCACGCAGGGACCGGAGGGGCGGCCTGGATCTATTCGGTTGTCGAAATGGAACGCGAGATCGCCGGCGAACAAGGGTGGAGCCTGTCGTCATGCTGGGGCACCCGACGATCACGGCAGCATTCACCCCTGACGGCAGGACACGGGTGCAGGAGGCCATGATGAGTGGCGAGCCGCACGCCTATCCGTCGAAAAATCTCGTCGTACTGAACGAAAAGTCCGGTCGCTATATGAGCGTGAAGGCTCGTGGTGAAGTCGATCCCCGAGAAATCGCGGCGTGGGGGGAGGCGGTGCGCCGGCTGTTCAGCAAGCACCTCCCGGGAGTCATCGTGGAGTTCCAGCAGATCAAGACCCTGAGACCGCCGGAGAATGAGGTCATCGCCCATTTCGCCAACACCGTGTTGTCCCCTGCCAATCCAGGGACGACAACTGGCAACTCCCGTGCCGGGGTGGACACCTCCTCCCACCTCGGCAAGGCAAACGCTCCCACCACGGGAAAAGCGGCACGGCGCTGAACTCTTAGGTCACGGGGAGGATTCCAAGTACTGTCTTGTGCGTGGACGTACGCGCACAGACGTTGTTCCAGGTGTCCCTGCTGGGTCCGCTGCGGCTCCGGCGGCGAGAGAGCGAACTTCCACTCGGACCGCCCCAACAGCGCGCTGTCCTCGCGCTGTTGCTGCTGCGGCGTGGCCGGGTCGTCGCGGTCGACGAGTTGGTGGACGGGATCTGGGGCGCCGACCCGCCGACCGCCGCGGTGTCCGTGTTGCGGACCTACGTCTCCCGGCTGCGCAAGGTCCTCGAGCCCGACCGTCCCGCAGCCGAGCCACCTCGGATCCTGGTGTCCTTGGGTGACGGGTACGCGCTGCGTTCCGACGGCTTCCTGAGTGATCTCGACCGGTTCGACGACCTCGTGACGCAAGCCACGGCACATCGTGCCGAGGGCGACGACCGGACCGCCGTGAACCTCCTGCGCAGCGCTGACGAGTTGTGGGTGGGTGTTCCGCTCGACGGGCTGCCGGGGGCGTGGATCGAGGTCGAACGCAGTCGCCTGAGGGAACGGCGGCTGTCCACCCTGGAGACGCGGCTGCGCCTGGAACTGCAGCTCGGACAGCACGCCCGGGTGCTGCCCGAGCTGACCGCCCTGTCCGAGGCGCACCCGTTGCGCGAGGCACTGTGCGAGCTCCACATCGTCGCCCTGTACCGCAGCGGGCGCCGGACCGAGGCCTTCGACGTCTACGCCCACACGCGCCGCATCCTCGTCGAGGAACTCGGCATCGAACCCGGCCCGTCACTACGCGCCCTGTACGACGGTCTCCTCGCGAGCGATCCCGGGCCTGCCCGGCCCGGCTCCCAGGAGATGTCGGCGGACACCGATCACGATGCACGAACCCACCACGACCACTACCAGGCTCACGATCACGACCAGGCTCACACCAGCACCGTACGGCCATCCCAATTGCCCGCGGATCTGGTCACGTTCGCCGGACGCCGCGCCGAACTCGACTATGCCGAGGCGCTGCTACCCGACCAGGAACGTCCCACGACTGCGTTGTCGGTCCTGGTCAGTGGAATGGCCGGCGCGGGTAAGACCACCCTTGTCGTGCACTGGGCGCACCGGGTTGCCCACCGCTTCCCCGACGGCAGTCTCTACGTCAACCTCCGCGGCCACGACCCGACCGGTTCCCGGATGGATCCCCGTGAGGCGCTGGAGGGGTTCCTGGTGGCGGTCGGGGTCGCCTCGCAGGCGGTCCCCGAGGGGCTCGACGCACGAGCGGCCCTCTACCGCAGTGTGCTCGCCGGCCAGCGTCTGCTGATCGTGCTGGACAACGCCGCCGACACGGAACAGGTGGAGCCTCTGCTGCCGGCCGTCCCCGGCTGCCTGGTCGTCGTCAGCAGCCGCAACCGGCTCAGCGGCCTGATAGCCCGGCACGGTGCCCATCCACTCCCACTGGGCGTGCTGTCCGCCGGGGAATCACTCGAACTACTGGCCCGGCGGCTGGGCGCGGCACGCATCGACGCCGAACCGGAGGCCGCTCGGGACATCATCGACCTGTGTGCCCGGCTGCCACTGGCACTGTCGATCGTCGCGGCGCGTGCCGCCCTGTACCCCGGCTTCCGGCTCGCCGACATCGCCACGGAGCTACGGAAAGACCACGGCAGCCTGGACGCGTTCTCCGGTGGCGACCTGGGCACCGACGTCCGCGCCGTCTTCTCCTGGTCGTACCAGGCCCTCTCCCCTCAGGCGTCCCGCCTCTTCCGCCGACTCGCGCTGCACCCCGGCCCCGACATCACTCGCGCCGCGGCCGCCGCGCTGGTCGGCACACCCCTACGCCAGGTGCACGCTCCACTGACGGAGCTGACCGGAGCGAGCCTGCTCACCGAGCGTGCCCCCGGACGGTTCGTCTTCCACGACCTGCTGCGCACCTACGCCACGGAGCGCATGCGGGCCGAGAGCAGCAAGCCGGTGTGCAGTGCGGCGCTGCTCAGGTTGCACGATCACTTCCTTTTCACCGTGCACAACGCCGCCGCGGTTCTCGACCGCTTCCGTGAAACCATGCCGCTGCCGCCGGTTGATGCAGACGCCGCC
Source organism: Streptomyces sp. NPDC001443 (assembly GCF_053597355.1). Lineage (NCBI taxonomy): Bacteria > Bacillati > Actinomycetota > Actinomycetes > Kitasatosporales > Streptomycetaceae > Streptomyces > Streptomyces sp. NPDC001443. The sequence goes on along the minus strand of NZ_JBSFIA010000005.1, from coordinate 87,967 downwards.
CCGCTGGAATTCAGTGACCGCGCGCAGGCGGCCGCCTGGCTGCGCACGGAACGGCACGTCCTGCGCGCGATCGTCGGGCACGCCGCCGCGCATGGCTTCCACACCCACGCCTGGCTCACGGCCGCGGCGCTGGACGTCTATTTCAACCGGCTCGGCTACTGGCACGACCTGCTCGAAATCGAAACCACGGCACTGGAGTCGGCCCGGGCAGCCGGCTCGGTGACCGGCCAGGCCTACGCCCTGTGCGGACTGGGGGGCGCACACTCCCAGCTCGACCACCCGGATCAGGCGCTGCGACACCTCGAAGAGGCGCTGGAGCTGTTCCGGTCAGTGGGCCACGCGATGGGCCAGGCCCTGACCCATCGCGGCCTCGCCTACCTGAGCAATCGGACGGATCGCCCTCGGGCCGCGCTCGACCACTACGCGCAGGCCATCGAACTGTACCGGTCCGAGGACAACGCCAGCGGCACGGCCGGCGTGCTCAACCAGGTCGCGTGGACATGCATCCTGATCGGCGAAGCCGAGATGGCTGTTCAATGCTGCGAGGAGGCCATCCTGCACTGCAAGGAGTTGGGCGACCGCTACGGCGAGGCCTCGACGCGGGACACCCTCGGCTACGCCCTGTACCACCTCGCCCGACACCCGGAGGCCATCGCGTGCTTCCAGCGGTCGCAGCGGTTGTTCCACGAGATCGGCGACCGCTATCTCGAATCCGACGTCCTGCGTCACCTGGCCGCCGCCCACCTCGCCGCCGACGACCGTGACGCCGCGCGCGCCGCCCTGACGGCGGCACTCGCCCTGCTGGAGGAAGGCGACCACGCGGCGGCCGACCAGGTGCGGCAAGAACTGTACGAACTGGACGAACCGGAAACGGGTGTGCCGCCTGCCTGAAGCAGGACGCTCATCACGCCCCGTCGTCCGTCAGAGCCTCTTTGAGGCTGCGCAGAGCGTAATAGACCCGGGACTTCACCGTGCCCTGCGGGACGCCCAGAGCCTGGGCCGCCTGCTGGGTGGAGTGGTCCGCGAAGACCGTCGCCTGGAGCGCCTCACGGTGCGCCGAGGTCAGCGACCTCATGGCGTCCCGCACCACGATCGACGACAGCATCCTTTCGATGACGTCCACCTCGGCGGACATGTCGGCCAGCCAGGACTCGCCGTTGACCTCCGGCGGTCGCGCCATCCGCGTCCGATGCGCATCGATGACGAGGTTGCGGGCGACCCGGAACATCCAGGGCCGTACTGCCATCCCCTCGCTGTCGGCAAGGGCTCTGCTGTTCCAGCAGCGCAGCAGCGTCTCCTGGAGGATGTCCTCCGTACGGTAGGTGTCCCCGCCCAGCATGCGCAGCACGTACGAGTAGAGCGCCGGGCCGTGTTCCAGGTAGAGAGCGCGCAGAGCCCGCTCGTCGGGGGAGGTCGCGCTCGCCGATCCGATGACCGTCACGTTCAAGGTGTGCTCCTGGTGCTCGCGGTGGCCCGCCCCGATCCGCAGATCGGATGGCCGGGCCTCGTGGAGCTGGAGTCTTGCGACGTGCCGTGCATGTTCGATTGACAGTCGGTCCACGCGATGGACGACGGCGATATACGCCCAGGTCGTGCGCCGTGTTTCGGCTGCTGCCCATGGAAAGGCTCAGGCGAACACCTCCAGCTCGTCCAGGCGTCCGCGGATCCGTCCGGCGAGTGCGGCGTGGGACGGAGCCAACGAGCCCTGACGGCTCAACTGCGTCCACATGTCCAGCAGTTCGCGTCCGTGCACCTCGATCGCCCGCTCGTCGTCGAGCCACTGCCAGGCGGCCGTCGCCCGCACCACGTCCCCGTGCGCCGGCCGGTCCCCGACCCGACACCGGATCCGGGCGACGGCCAGGGCCAGTACGACGGCTTCGCGGTGTTCGCCGCACAGGTGCGCGACGTAGGCTTCCAGAGCCCGCGCCTCCACGGCGTACGGATCGTCGGCGCCCGCCTCGTCGGTGAGCCTCTGGCGCAGTTCGGACGCGAGGTCGTACGCCTCGTCCAGTCGGCCGGCCCGTGCGAGAGCGCCGATATGGCGGATCTGTTCACCAAGTCCGGCGGGAAGAGTGACAACGGGTACCGGGACAGGAACAGCGGCTCGATCGAGTACGGGGTCGGCCGCCTGGGCGGCAGCGGCGGCGCGGGCCACGGCGGCGGCGATGACGGTGCCGCCCACCGGGACGGGACCGGGGGCGGGCTCGGCGACCGGGCGGGGCTCAGGGTCGGTCCCGCACTCTCCCGCAGGCTCGTGTTCCGCTTCGGACTCGCGACCGGGCCCGGACTCGGACTCGAGACCAAGGCCTGCCCCGGACACCTGAGCGGGTTCGGGCGAGGGGTCGGGCCCGGGCTCGGATCCGGCGGTCGGCGGCGGCTCGAGGAGGCGGCTGGAGCCGTCCGGCGCGACCTCCAGGACGAAGTGGCCCTCGTCGGGCCGCTCGGTCACCGTCGCCTCGACGGGGCCACCCCGTTCGACGGCGTGCCGGTGCAGATGGTCCAGTACGACTTCGTGCACGGACCGGCCCGGTGCGGGGACGAGGGGTTCCCCGTCGATCTCGGCGAGCCCCTCGTGGGAGATGTACACCTCGTGGCGTGTCATGGCTGTCCTCCTCATGGGGTCGGTGCGGGCGCGAGGGCTTCGGTGGGAACGGCAGTGGGGAGGGACGTCTGGATGCCGGTGGGGGTGGCCATGCCCGAGGGAATGGCCGCCAGCCCCGAGTACTTGGCGAACTGGGCGCGCACGGCCGCGACATAACCCTGAACCTCGTTGGTCTGCGGCACGCCCTTGGCGGCCCGGACGGCGTCCATGCCCACGTCGTAGCCGGCCAGAGCGAGATCCAGGACACTGCCCGTGGCCTCGTTGGCGGCGATCATCTTCTTCGCCTGGTCGGCCAGATCGCACATGTAGTGTCCCTGCGCCATGATCGAGTCCTTGGCGTCCGACGCGGAGGTCTTGCCGTTGTCGTCGTCGTCCTTGCCGTACTTCGTGAAGATGTCGGGCGGCAACTGCGAGATGCCCTGTCTGCCGTCCGGTCCGACGAGGGACGCGTTGAAGCCGGACGCCTTCTCGATCTGTGACGCGATGACGATCGGACCGATGTCGGAGCAGAGTTTGCCGGCTTCCTGGATGGGGTCCACCAGGTCCTTGGGGACCGTCGAAGTGTCCAGGTCACCCCGACCGTCGCCCTGGAAGACGGCGATCACCGCGCTGGCGTCGCCCGGACCGGGAACGTCGCCGCTGCCCCCGCCGCCGAAGATGGCGTGGAACAGCAGGTAGACGGCGATCAGCGGGGCCAGGAGGACACCCAACCCGCAGAAGATGATGATGACGACGGCCCCGCCGGCCAGAGTCGCCGGGAACAGCAGGCAGCCCGCGCCGCCGACGGCGACCGCCGTGTTCCGGACGGCCTTCGATCCGCCTTCTTCCTCGCCCATGGGTGCACGCCTTCTTCCCCTTGCCTTGAACCGCTGTGCCGCATCGAACCGTTGTGCTGTCCAACGGGCTCGGCAGATCGAAACGGGCCCCGGAGCGAAGAAGTTCAAACCGGTGGAAACCAGATGATCCAGAACAGCGGACGTACGAGCCAGGGGGGCGGGGCACGCATGGGCGGACCTTCGGCGGCACCGTCGGGCCGGGGAGGCTGGGTGCGGGGACCGATGGCCACCGCGCCATCGCACCCGGCCCCCGAGGACGACGCAACCGGTACGGCGGCGGGACCGGCCACAGGGACGACCGCCTCGCCACCCGCCACCACCACCTCGTCGCGGACCACCGGACCTCGAGTCCCGGCCCGCACCACCGCGCCGGCACACCCCGCCGGCCGGACCGCTTCACGCACGGCGGCTCCGTCGTCCCCGCACCCGCCCCGCCGCCGTGCCGGCGCCCCGTCGTCCGAACCGGCCTGGGGCGAACCCCGCCGGCCCGGACCGGCACGCGGCGGTTCACGCGAAGCGGTCGGCTGGGTCAAGGCGCACGGCGGTGCCGGAGTGACTTCTCTGGCGGAGGTGCTGGGCGGGACGGACGTGGGAGCGCGCTGGCCCGACCCCTCCCGGGGCGAACCACGACGGGTTCTGCTCGTCGCGCGGACGAGCGCACGCGGCCTCACGTCCCTGTCCCAGGCGTTGCGCGTGCTGCACGAGGAACGCGCTCCGCAGGGGATCGAGCTGATCGCCGTGGTCCTCGTCGCCGACGCCCCCGGCCGCCTGCCGCTCGTCCTGCTGCGCCGTATCCGCGTGCTGCGCTCCGCCGCGCGGGTCCTGCGGGTGCCGTGGATCCCGGCGTGGCGAACCGGCCGTACCCCGAAGGTCCTGCCCAGGCAGTTCGACCGGCTCGCCGAACTGGTGGGTGGCGAGCTGTACACCGAGGGAGTCGCGCCATGACCCCTGCCCCGTCCGGCGCTCGGTTCCTGGCCGCCACCACCACCTACACCCCGCCCCAAGGCGCGCACACGATCATCGACCTCCTCGCCTGGTGCACCACGGCCGCGGGCGTCTTCGGGCTGATGGCCGTCGGTATCAACATGGCCGTCCAGCTCAACCGAGGGGAGCCGGGAGAGGGCGGCACCCACTTCCGCGGAGCCTTCATCGTCGCGCTCGCCTGCCTGGTCGCCTCGACCGCCGGCCCGCTCGTCACAGCCCTCGGCGACCTCTCCCTTCTCGGCGGGCCGTAGGTCCGTCACACCCTTTCCTGCACATAGATCCAGCCTTCTGCCCACCGCTCGTGCGGGCACCTGATTCCCCGGAGATCCCCCATGTCCTCGCTTCTCGTCGAAGCCACTCGTTTCCTCGCCGACGGGCCCTCGCCGGGCACCGGCGGCGGTGTGCCCCAGCCGAAGAGCAACGCACCCGGCGACCTGCAGAGCAAGGTCAACACGGTCCTCGGCATCGTCGCCTGGGCCGGTACCGCGGCCGGTGTGCTCGGTGTGCTGGTCACGGGCGCGATGATGGCCGTCTCTCTCAAGCGCGGCGAGAGCTCGGAGCACATGAGTCGCCTCGGCATGGTGCTCGGCGGCTGCGTGCTGGTCTCCACCGCCGGTCCACTGGTCGCCTTCGTCTTCAACTGAGCCGGCGGACCATCATGATGCGACGCAGACAACGGCAGGTGGAGGAACCCGGGCCGTACTGGAAGCAGCGCAGCTGGCAGTTGTCGGCGGGATTCCTCGGTCTCGTCGTGCTGGTCGGAGGGTTCGTCGCGTTGACATCCCCCGGCGACAGCGCGAGTCCGGTGGCGTCCCGGGGCCCGCTGTCCGGCAGCTCCGTGGCGCCGGACGGGCGCCCCGCAGGCTGCCGCACCGACGACACCGCGGGAGACGCGCTGCCGACGAAGGCGCCGAAGGACGTCAGCTGGCGCACCCTCGGCATCTCCCGCGTGCCCGTCTCCGTCTCGGCCGGGCCCACCCGGACGGCCGGGCCGGTGCACTGGTGCTACGCGCACACGCCCGTCGGTGCCGCCCTGGCCGCCACCGTCATCCCGTCCCAGATGAGCGGATCCGGTTGGAAGACGGTCAGCCGGCAGCAAGTGGTGGCCGGGAACGGACGCGATCTGTTCGAGTTCCAGCGCTCGACGATCCAGAGCATCGACAGTGCCGACCAGGCCGGCGGCGCGCCCGTCGGCTCGTACAGCGGCTTCTCGGTCACCTCGTACACGAGCCGGGCGGCGAACGTCAGCCTGCTGATCAGTACCGGTCAGGGCTATGCGACGACCGGCATCCGGCTGCGTTGGAACGGCGGGGACTGGAAAGTCGTGCCCGGCGGCGACGGTTCCCTGCACACACCGGTTACCACGGTCCAGGGCAGCTCGCACGGATACATCCTGTGGGGGGCGTGAGATGACCTGCGGCTCGACCGGCAATCCGCTCGGGGACCTGGTGGTGGGTTTCTTCTCGTTCCTCGGCGATCCCATCGGAACGATCATCAAAATGATCGCGAAGATGATTCTCTCGGCCGCGATATCGGTGTTCGGCGCGCTGACCACCAATGTGCAGACACTGCCGGACACCACCACGTCGAAGAACATCAGCAGCCAGACCCAGTGGCTCGTGGTCTATCTCGCGGTGGGATCGCTGCTCTTCTCGGCCGCCCGCATGGCGGTGGAGCGGCGCAGCACCGCGGGAACGACCGCCCTGAAGGGCATACTGCGGGTGATCCTGGTCTCGGGTGCCGCCACCACCATCGCGATGGCCGCCTCCAGTGTCGCGGACGACTATTCCACCTATCTGTTCAATGCAGGCGCACAGGACATGTTGAACAAGGCCGGCTCCTGCTCCTGGGACGACGGCGTCCAGGCCTTCCTGATGCTGATCCTGGCGTTCCTGCTGCTGATCGGCGGGATCATCCACACGGTCCTGATGTACATCCGGCTCGGCGTCGTGATCCTGCTGCTCGGCACTCTGCCGCTGGCCGCTGCCGCGTCGATGACCGACTGGGGCGGCGGCTGGTGGCGCAAGCACATCGGCTGGTTGATCGCCTGGCTGCTGTACAAGCCGGCGGCCGGACTCGTGATGTACGCGGGTGCGCAGATGCTCACGTCGAACGCCAAGGGAAGCAGCGGGGTGAACGAACGCATCGCCGGAATCGGAGTGATGCTGTTGTCCGCGGTCGCGCTGCCCGCGCTGCTGAAGCTCGTGGTGCCCGCCACCGCGGCGCTCGGCGGGGCGTCCGCGTACTCCGGAGCCATGCAGTCGGCGGGTGGTGCCCTGGCCACCGGCGCCCGGTCGCTCGGCGGCGGTGTCGGCGACGGCATCGGTGTCGGCGGCGGCAACCAGGGCCGACCGGGCCCGAGCGGCGCGTCGGGGAGCTCGGGCGGCACCGGTTCGACCGGTGCGGGTGGTTCGAGCGGCGCCGCGGCAGCATCGGGCGGCGGGAGGACGGGCCCCGCGGCGGGCCCCGGTGGTGCCGGAGGCGCCGACGGGGGCGGGGGCACGGCGGCGGGCGCGGGCCGCGGCGCGGCAGCGTCAGGCGCACGAGCGGCCGGTGCGGGGGTCGCGGCGGCGGTGACCGCGGCGCAGGTCCTCGGCCGGACCGCCTCCGGTGCCCTGGACGGCGCCGATGGCGACCAGGGCCACAACCCCAGCCCCCACCGTTGATCCGGTGACGGCTCGCCGGCGTGTCCGGCAGTACGCCGTCGCCCCCTGAACGGGCCGCCGGGCTCCCGCTCCCCCCGCGGAGCCCGGCGGCCCTCCCCACTTCCCGGCCCCTGCGGCCCCCACCGGTGTGGCGCCGTCACGCCACGCCTCTCGCTCCACGAAGGGAAACGGACACCCATGTCCACGGAAGTCGCCACCCATCCGACCTACGGGAACTGGCGCAGGCCACGGCGGCCGGGGCTCGGGCCGCTCGGGCTCGTCGGTACCTTCGGTGTCTTCGGCGGTCTCGTCGTCACGTTGCTCGCGTCGTTGATATCGCTGTACGCGGCGCTGGTCGTCTTCGTTCCGGTCGTGCTGCTGCTGACGCCGCTGGCCATCCGCACCCAGGACGGGCGCAACGTCTACCAGTTGCTCGCCCTGCGCATCGGCTGGCGCCGCCGCAGGGCCAGGGGCGCGCATCTGTATGTGTCCGGCCCGCTGTCCGTGCGGCCGGGCGGACGCTTCCGCCCGCCCGGCCTGCTGAACAAGGTCACCGCCATGGAGGGCCGGGACGCGTACGACCGCCCCTTCGGGATCCTGCACCACCCGGGCCGCGACCTGTACACCATCGTGCTGGGCTGTGATCCCGACGGCGGCTCCCTGGTCGACCCGGACCAGATCGACGTCTGGGTCGCTCTCTGGGGCGAGTGGCTGGCACGGCTGGCCCACGAACCCGGGCTGCGCGGTGCCTCCCTGATCGTGGAGACCGCACCCGACCCCGGCACCGCCCTCGCCAACGAGGTGCTGCCCCGCATCCGGCCCGACGCCCCCTCCGCCGCCCGTGCGGTGATGGAAGAGGTCGTCGAACGCTACCCGACCGCGTCCTCCGAGATGCACACCTACGTCACCCTCACCTACGGCGCGCCCGGCGGCCACAGGCGCAGGAAGGACGACGTGGTCACCGACCTCGCCGTCCGCATCCCGGGCCTGCTCAGCGGGCTCGTCGCGGCCGGTGGCGGATCCGCGTACCCCCTGTCGGCGGAGCACATCGCCGAGGTCGTGCGGGTCGCCTACGACCCGGCGGTGGCCGCCGACGTGCTCCAGGCCCGTGCGCAGCAGGGCGGTACGGGCCTGGAGTGGGAGGACGCCGGACCGGCCGCCGCCGTGGAGACCGTGAACAGTTACCAGCACGACTCCGGGGTGTCACGAACATGGCTGCTGACGCTGGCACCGCGCGGCACCGTCCGCTCGTCGGTGCTCAGGGGCCTGCTGGAGGCGAGTCCCGGCACCCGCCGCAAGCGGGTCGCGCTGGTCTACCGGCCTCTCGATCCCGCCACCTCGGCGCGGATCGTCGAGGCGGACCGACGCGCCGCCCAGTTCATGGCCACGTCGGGCCGGGGCATGGTGCAGGCACGCGCCGCCTCCGAGGTGCGGGCGGCCGAGCAGACCGCGTCGGAGGAGGCCGCGGGTGCCGGGCTCGTGGAGTTCTCGCTGATGCTGACCGTCACCGTGGACGACATCGGTCAACTGGCCGACGCGACGGTCGCCGTCCGCAATCTGACCGCGGCGTCCCGGGTGCTGATGCGCCCGGCCGACCGCATGCAGGCGGCGGCGTTCGGCTGCACGCTGCCCGTCGGCATCCTCCCGTGGGAGCAGACCCTGGTACCGCACGAGTTGCAGGAGGCGCTGTGAGCCGCCGGAGCGAGGAGAAGAAGGCCGAGCGGGAGGACCGGATCGCCGAGGAGACGATGTGGCGGGCGGGCCACGGCGCGGCACCGCCGAGCCTGTCGGCCGCGATGCGGGAGACGTCCGGGAAGAAGGGCCGGTCCGGCGGACAGAAGCCGGCCCGCCCCAGAGAGCTCTACGTCCCACCGCGCGGCTGGTACGGCCCCGGCGGCGGCCGCGTCGGCTACATGGATCCGCCGACCATGTGGCGCGCCACCACCGTGCAGGCTTGCGGCATGTGGCCTTTTGCCGCCGGTTCCGGATCTCCGATGACCGGTGTGCCGCTCGGGCAGCACCTCTTCACCGGCGCGACCGTCTGCGGCGACCCGCTGAACTGGTTCACGCGTGCCCGCTACATCTCCAATCCGTCCCTGTTCATGCTCGGCATGCCGGGCCTGGGCAAGTCCACCCTTATCAACCGGATGCTGATCGGACTGAGTGCGACCGGCGTCGTACCCCTGGTGCTCGGCGACCTCAAACCCGACTACGCCGATACCGTGCGCGCTCTGGGCGGCCAGGTGATCTCCATCGGCCGTGGCCGGGGCGGCATCAACGTGCTCGACCCGGGCGCCATGGGCGCTGCGGCCGCGCGGATCGGCGGCCAGGCGGGCGAGGTCCTGAAGGCCGAGACGCACGGCCGGGTGCTGAACATGGTCGCCGCGTTGGTCACCATCGTGCGTGGCCGTCCCATGGACGACCACGAGCAGTCGGTGCTCTCCGCGGTCCTGCACCACCTGCGTGAACGCACCCCCGAAGGCCGTGCGGTGCTGCTCCCCGACCTCCTGCGGGTCCTGACCGAGGGTCCCGAACGGGTGCGCGCGGTCACCCTGGACCGAGGTGACGACGCCCGTTACCGCGACGCCGTGGACCCGCTGCACCGCTCACTGCTGGGCATCCTCGACGGTCCGCTCGGCGACACCTTCGCCTCGGAGACATCCACCCGCATCCACCCGGACGCACCCGCCGTGTGCATCGACATCTCCGGCATCGGTGAAGCCGACACCCAGTTGACCGCCGCCGCGATGCTCGCCGCCTGGTCCGACGGGCTGGGCACGGTGGCCGCCTCACACGCGCTGGCCGACGCCGGACTCGCGCCGAGACGCTGGTTCTTCACGGTCCTCGACGAGCTCTGGCGCCCGTTGCGGGCCGCTTCCGGCATCGTCGACCGCATCGACGCGCTGACCCGTCTCAACCGGTCCCTGGGCCTGGGAGACGCCAAGATCACTCACACCCTCAAGGACGCCGAGGCGCTCGGCACCGACGCCGACCGTGCCAAGGCCCGCGGTTTCGTGGAGCGGGCCGGGATGGTGGTGTGCGCCGGACTGCCGAAGGCGGAGATGGAGGATCTCGGCAAGGTGGTGGGCCTGTCCCGGCGTGAGATCGAACTCGTGTCGTCCTGGTCCTCGCCCCCCGGCTGGGGCGTCTCCGGCGAACACGAGGAGCCGCCCGGCCGCGGCCGTTTCCTCATCAAGGTCGGCGGCCGGCCCGGCATCCCCATCAAGGTGGCCATCACCGACGCCGAACGGCGCCTGCACAACACCAACACCCGCTGGACGACCGACGAGGAGGCCGTCGAGCAGTCCGTGGCACACGCCGCCGAGCAGGTGGCGCGAGCCGCCCAGGAGGAACCGCCCCTGCCGGGGAGGTGGACCGCGTGACCGGCAAATCACCCTCGACCGGTGGTATGCACGAGCTCGCCCCCTGGGCGATCGTGGCCGCCGCCGGAACCTTCCTCACCGTGTTCACCGTCGGCTGGGCCGGCGGCACCCTCGGAGCCGGTGTCACCGGCCATGGCTGGGACGCCCCGCCGTTCGCCCTGTCCACCGCGGCGCGCCTCGCCTCCGGCGGTGCGGACGACCTGTGGCCGGGCGCCTCGCCGACAGCGGTCTACGGTGGCATGCTCGGCCTCCTGGCCCTGGTCGCGCTGCCCACGGCGTTCCTCGTACGGCTCCTGCTGGACCGGGCGAGCCGCACCAAGGGCCTGGCCGGCAGGCGCGAGCTGGCGAGCATGTGCCCCAAGGGCATCGAGGCCCGGGCCCGCGAACTGCGCCCCAGTCTCAAGGGCCGGGAGAACGTCCACCCGGACGAGACCGGCAACCTCCTCGGCGACCTCGACCCCGACGGCCCCGAGTTGCGCAGCAGCTTCGAGGACGTCGAACTCGACCTGATGGCTCCGCGAGCCGGCAAGTCCACAGGTATCGCCGTCCCCCGGGTGCTGCGCGCCCAGGGCGCCGTCCTGCTCACCTCCAACAAGTCCGACGTCTACGCCGTCACCCGCGCCGAACGGGCGAGGTCCGGCCGGGTCTGGACGTTCGACCCGCAGGGCATCGCCCACACCGAACGTGCCATGTGGTGGAACCTGCTCGGCGACTGCCGCACCATCGAGGGCGCCCGCCGGCTGGCCGGGCACTTCGTCGCATCCGTCAACGACGACACCGCGAAGAAGGACTTCTGGACATCGGCCGCGCAGAACACCCTCACGGCGCTCTTCCTGGCCGCGGCGCGCGGTGGGGCCCCGGTCACGGAACTGTTGGGCTGGCTGGCCGATCCCGCCGACCGCACCCCGATCGACCTGCTGCGCGACGCCGGCCTGGTGGCGATGGCGGAGCAGTTGCAGGGCACGGTGCGCGGTGCCGTGGAGACCAGGGACGGCATCTACGAGACCGCGAGGCAGACCGTGTCCTGCCTGCTCGACCCGGAGATCCTCGCCTGGGTCACGCCCGACCCGCTTCTCCCCGAGTTCCGCCCCGACCGGCACGTCGTCGGCACCGACACCCTTTACCTGCTGTCCAAGGACGGCGGCGGCTCCGCGGCCGGTGTCATCGCGGGCCTCGCGGACGCGACGATGCGGGCGGGCGTGGTGGCCGCCGAACGCATGGGCGGTCGCCTCGACCCACCGCTGACCGCGGTCCTCGACGAGGCCGCCAACGTCTGCCGCATCTCCGATCTGCCCGACCTGTACTCGCACTTCGGGTCCCGCGGCATCAACGTCGTGACCCTGTTGCAGAGCTACCGGCAGGGAGCCCGGGTATGGGGCGAGGTCGGGATGGACGCGCTGTGGAGCGCGGCGACCGTCAAACTGCTCGGCGCGGGCCTGGACGACGCGGACTTCGTGCAGAAGATATCCACCCTGGTCGGGCAGCACGACGTGAAGACGCCGAGCGTCTCCCGCAGCAGGGACGGGTCGCAGCGCTCGTACTCCTACCGACAGGAGTCGATCCTGCCGCCCGACAAGATCCGTGCCCTGCCCAAGGGCACCGCCCTGCTGCTCGCCACCGGCGTCCGGCCGGCGCTGATCCGGCTGCGACCCTGGTACAAGGAGCCTGGCGCGGACCTCATCTCGGCGCAGGCGAAAGCGGAGTCGAACGCGATCACCGCACGGGCGGCAGCCCGTCTGCCCGGGGGTGCGGCGCCGGCGAAGGGCAGGCGCTGGGAACGGGACGCCGTGCCGACGTGACCTCGATCGGCGGCGGTCGGGCGGGATGCTCCGCGCCGGGAACAGCGGTCCGCGATCGTACGTACGACGCCGTCCGCTCGGGGTGACCGCCGGCCGGAGCATACGGGCGCGCGGTCACCCGCCTGACGCTGCGGGCCCTCGGCACGGCGCCGGTGGGCAGGCCTCGACCGGTCGAAGCCGCGCGGGACGCCGGGCCGGGGCCCGTCCGCCGGCCGGGTGCGTCACGACGTGGCCGCCGCCGCGGTGCCGAAGGCGACGGTCGAGGACAGGAACCACCCGAACGACGGGGCGATCAGATGCCGAAGCGTCCACAGCCGTGCCGCCGTGGGGTGCTCTCGTACATAGACCACGGGTACGGAACGGCCGATCGGAGGCAGTCCGCACAGCGGCGCGTACACACCGGGATCGAGGATGAACTCCCGCCCGACATGGTCGCGGTAGAGGACAAGCCCACCGCGTCGCCGGTCCGCCGGGTCGCGCGCAGTGACGACTCCCGTCACCCGCAGGCCGCGCGCCCGCAGCCGTACGGCCGTCAGCAGGGCACGGGTGCCGAGCAGCAGGCATCCGAAACCGATTCCCGTCCCCAGCGCCGGCAGTACCAACTCCATGTCCATCCGTTCTCCTCTCCTCGTTCCCTTCGACGAACCTGTCCCGCAGAGCGCCGTCTTCGCTGCCCGGCACCGGCTCGGACCCACGGCAGACCACAACGGCGGGTGATTCAACGCGGTTCAGGTCGTCCACGGACCTCTTGAACCAGGCTGCCCAGCAGGTCCGTTGTGTGGGCGAAGCCCTCAGAACGTCGGCTGCGAAGGGATTTTTGGACCGCATGACACGGATCTCGCGCGCGCACGGCCACCGCACAGAGGCGGCCGTCGCCCTGCTGTGTGCTCTGACGATGACGGCACAGGTGCCCACCGCCCACGCGGCCCCCGATCCGCATACGGTCACCCTCGACGAGGTGCGTCGCCAACTGGACGACCTGTACCACCAGTCCGAGGTGACCACCGAGCAGTACAACGCCGCCGACGAGAAGGCCACCGAGCAGCAGAAGAAGATCACGGTGTTGAACGGCCGGGTCAGAGCGGCCGAACTGAAGGCAGCGCGCCTGGAGTCGCTGGTCGGCGCGGCGGCCCGCGCTCAGTACCGCGGTGGCGCACTCCCCGTCGAGGTGCAGTTCGCGCTCGCCTCCGATCCCGAGCACGCCTTGGAGGACGCGGGACTGGCTCAGCAGGCGCAGCAGAGCACGCAGCAGAAGCTGACCGCGTTGCAGGCGGCCCGCAAGGACCTGCGCGCCCGTACGGACGAGGCCACTGAAGAACTGACGGATCTGAAGGCGAGTCGCCGCGCCATGGCCAGGAGCCGCGACAAGATCGAGGCGCGCATCGCCGACGCCCGAGCCCTGGAGTCACGGCTGCAGGAAGCACAACTGCGTCGGCTGGCCGAACTGGAGCGGCAGGATCAGGCCGAGGAGCAGGCCGAGTGGGTCGGCACGGGCATCCTGGACGAGGTCGGCACCAAGGCCAGCGACGCCGGCCGGAAGGCCATCGAGTACGCCACCGAGCAACTCGGCAAGCCCTACGTCTGGGGCGCCGAGGGTCCCGATTCGTTCGACTGCTCCGGTCTGACCTCCCAGGCCTGGCTGCACGCGGGTGTCCCCATCCCCCGCACCTCCGAAGAACAGTGGGCCCGGCTGAAGCACGTACCGATCACCCGGATGCGCCCCGGCGACCTCGTCATCTACTTCTCCGACGCCAGCCATGTCGCCATCTACATCGGCGACGGGAAGATCATCCAGGCGCCGCGGCCGGGGCGTTGGGTGTACGTGTCACCAGCGGGATCGATGGAGATCCTGGGAGTGGTACGGCCTGATGCGTGAGGTGCGCCGCATCGACCACGGGACCCGAGGGTCCCACCGGATGGCTGCCGCTCACAGGGGCGCTCCGGCCGGACAGGGTTCCTGATCGGCGTGGACGAAAGGAGCAAGGCCCAACCTCCCGACGAGGCCGGTCCCCGTCGCCTCGTGCAACAGGGACGTCACTGAACGGAAGCAGTTCACCACCCTGGCACCAGTGTCATGTCGAGTGTCACTACCATCCTGAGGGTGATCAAAGAGACCTCGACCACCATACGTTTCTCCATACTGGGACCGGTCCGGGCCTGGCACAGAGGTCTTGAACTGGATCTTGGTTCACCGCAGCAGCGGGCCGTCCTGGCCGCACTGCTGCTGCGCCGCGGACAGGCTGTCACGCTCCCCGAACTCATCGACGCCGTATGGGGTGCTGAGCCACCGATGGCCGCCGTGTCCGTTCTGCGCACTTACGTCTCGCGCCTTCGCAAAGTCCTGGAACGCGACCGTGGTTCCGTCGGAACGGCGCGGACGATCGTCTCTGTCGGAAACGGGTACCGGGCCCAGATACCGGAAGAGATGCTGGATCTGGCCGTGTTCGAACGACAGATCGCGGACGCTGCGCGCGCGTTCTCCGCCGGTGACGAATCCGTCGCCGCGCAGCTGCTGCACGAGGCTCTCGGCAAGTGGCGGGGTGTGCCACTGGCCGGTCTGCCCGGCCCGCTGGCTGAGGCCGAGCGCTCCCGCTTGGCAGAGGAACGGCTGACCGCGCTGGAGAAGCGCCTGGACCTCGACGTCCGCCTCGGCCGTCACGGCGAGGCCATCGGGGAGCTGATGTCACTGAGCCGTGAGCACCCCTTGCGTGAAGAGCTGTGCCGGCTGCTCATGCTGGCCCTCTACCGGTCCGGAAGACAGGCAGAGGCCCTGGAGGCCTACCGAAGGACGCGCGCCACCCTGGTGACCGAGTTGGGCGTGGAACCCGGCCCGGCCCTGCGAGATCTGCACGCGCGAATCCTCGCGTCGGACGCGTCTTTGACTCCTGTCACTCCCTCCGACGCCCGACTGTTCCACCGGGAGGCCGGACAAGGCCCCGTGGCCGGTGCGTCACCCACGCAGGATGCAAGGGCCCGGGCATCATCCACGTGGGGCGCCCCGGCGGAGGCCGAGCCCTCGGAAGACGCGACTGCCGTGGCAGCGGCCGGGAGCGCCGTTTCCGCCGACGCCCCGGGCCGGTCGCAGGACCGTAGTACGTCCAGGATCCACCCGCAGGAGCCTCTTCAGGTACCCGTCGTCGGGCGTCCTACCGCCAGGTCCGCCAGTCCCCCTCGCCCCGCGCAACTCCCCGCCGATCTCGCCGCCTTCACTGGCAGGAGTGCCGAACTGGAGCACGTTCTCGCCCTGCTGCCGCGCGACGGGAACACGCCGACCACGCTGACGGTCAGTGCGATCGGTGGCATGGCCGGTGTCGGCAAGACCACCCTGGCGGTCCACCTCGCCCACCAGGTCGCCGACCGTTTTCCCGACGGACAACTCTGCGTCAACCTGCGGGGCTTCGATCCGACCGGCTCGGTGGTTCCTCCGCAGGAGGCCATCCGTATCCTTCTCGACGCTCTCGGTGTCCCCCCGCAGCAGCTGCCCGCCGGTCTCGAGGCCCAGGCCGCGTTGTACCGCAGTCTGCTGGCCGAACGGCGGGTGCTGATCCTCCTCGACAACGCCCGCGACAGCGAGCAGGTCCGCCCGCTGCTGCCCGGTTCCCCCGGCTGCCTCGTCATCGTCACCAGCCGCAGCCAGCTCACCGGTCTGGTCGTCGGCGAAGGAGCACATCCACTGACGCTGACTCAGTTGACGCCCGTCGAGGCACGGGAGTTCCTGATGCGCCGGCTCGGCGCCGAGCGGCTGACCGAGGAGCCGGCTGCGGTGGACGAAATCGTGACACGGTGCGCCGCGCTGCCCCTGGCGCTCGCCGTTGTCGCCGCGCGCGCCGTCACGCATCCCGACTTTCCGCTCAGCGCCATCGCCGCGGAACTGCGGGACAGCCACGACAGCCTCGACATCTTCGCCGGGGACGACATCACCACGGACGTACGGACCGTCTTCTCCACCTCCTACAAGGCTCTGTCCGCGCCGGCCGCGCGGATGTTCCGACTGCTGGGACTGCACGGCGGCCCGGACATCTCCGCGCCCGCAGCGGCCGCTCTCGCCGGGATCACCCCACGGGAGGTCCGCGCCCCGCTTCTCGAACTGACCCGTGCCCACCTGCTCACCGAGCACTTCCCCGGCCGTTACACCCTGCACGACCTGCTGCGCGTCTACGCCACCGAACGAGTCGCGGCAGAGGAGACATCCCAAGAGCGTGAGCCGGCAGTCCATCGGCTGCTGTCCTGGTATCTGTACACGGCCGATGCCACCTACCCGCTGCTCGCCCCGACCCGCCGCCGGATCCCCCTCGAACCGCCACCGGCCTTCTGCCGGCCACTGTCGTTCACGACCCATGGCGAGGCCCTGAACTGGTGTGAGACCGAGCGGTCCAACCTGGTCGGCGCGGTCCACCAGGCGGCCGCGCTCGGTCATGCGGACATTGCCTGGCGACTGCCCGCCGTCCTATGGGGGTTCTTCTACTTGCGCAGCCACCTGGAGGACTGGCTCGACACCTGCCTCACAGGCCTGACCGCCGCGCGCGATGCTCACGACCGTCGGGGCGAGGCGCAGGCCCTCCTCGACAGTGCCGCGGCGCTGCGCTCCGCGGGCCGCTACGACGAAGCCGTCGACCATCTGCACCGAGCGGTGACCGCCTGCCGGGAGATCGGGGACACGGACGGCAGGCGGAGGGTGGTGGGCAACCTCGGCGACACTTACCTTCAGAAAGGGCGGCTCGACAAGGCCGTCGAGTACATCCGCCGGTCGCTCGCGCTCAACCGAGCCACCGACAACATCTGGGGCGAGGGCATCGCCTTGAGCAACCTCGGGGATGCCTACCAGCGGCTCGGCCGTTTCGAAGAGGCCGCCCGCTGTCTCGAACGGGCTCTTGTCGTCCTGCGCGACGGTGGCAACCGCTGGGTCGAGGGTGTCGCCCTCGACGTGCTCGGCACGGTCCACTACAGGCTGGGTGCCCACGACCACGCGGTCCGGCACTACCTGCAGGCGCTCGCGGTCCACCGGGAACTGGGCAACCGGTGGGGGGAGGGACACACCCTGGGCAACCTCGGCGACGTCCAACTGGCCGTCGGTACACCCGAGGCGGCAGGGGCGACATGGCGGCAGGCCCTGGCGATCTTCGCCGAGTTCAATCACCCGGACGCCGTGAACATCGAGAAGAAGCTGCTGTCCCTTCAGTGAGCCTGGCGGTAGGCCTGGCCCGCGGTGTTCGCGGTCGTGCCGTCGTACAGGCCGGTCGGGCTGGTCCGGGTGGACAGCGTGAACCATGCGTAACGCTCCACGTGGTCGAGGCCGTCCAGCATCTGCGTCGAAGCCTTGATGAAGTCGGCCTCCTGCTGAGGGCCGGGGTATCGGGGGGTGCCCTGCGAGAAGTCGATCAGACCGTACTCGGTCAGCCAGACCGGCTTGTGGTATCGGTCATGTACTCGCTCGATGTAGTCGTGCAACTGGCCGGCCGCGTCCGGACCGAAATCAGCGCCGTACCAGTGCAGCGGGATGAAGTCGACGCGCAAGCCGCGCTGAGCGGCCCCCTGCATGAAGCGGTCCAGCCAACCGCCGGGGACATCGGCGTCGTAAGAGACCGCCGGGGCACCCAGACGCAGACCCGTGTCCTGCAGCCTGGGCCACAGGTCCAGCGCCTGTTCCGGCGTCATGTTCGCCTGGGCGGCGCTGTCGGGCTCGTTGAAGCCGAGAAGTGCGGTGCCCTCCTTCTTGGCGTCGGCGAGTTGGCCGTCGGTGACCGACCCGGGGCCCCAGAGCATCGGAACGTACTCGACACCCGCCGGCGGGGTGACGCCGTCTGTCGACGAGGCCCAGTTGAAGTACCAGGAGACGCCCGAGTCGGCCAGCGCCTGAGAGGCGCCGTCGAACGGGTTGAGGCTGACGCCCTTGCGACCGGGGACGTAGGTGGTGCCGGTGCCGGCGGATGAGGTCGGGGCGGGGGAAGAGGCGACGCCGGTCCCGTGGAAGGTGACGGTCAGGCCACTGCACTTGGTGCACTGGTACACGGTCCGGTTGCCGGGCTCCGCGTCCTGCTTCGACCAGGCGTACGCGGTGGGGCACTTCTGGTTGATCGCGTCGCTGTAGGGGGTCTTGGCGTCCCGGTTCGGGTTGACGCAGACCAGAGGTTTGCCCGAGGCCAGGTCCTTCGTCAGGTCCTCGGGCGGACAGGACGCCAGCAGGTCCACCGCGCAGCCCGCCGCCGCGCACTCCCCGGACACGGGCGGTGTCATGGCGTCGGGGGTGATGGTGACAGCGGTCGACACGGCGTCGACGTAGCTCACGTCGTACCAGGGTGCGAGCACGTCGGCGGAGTCGAAGTTGAACTCGGCCAGACTCGTGGGCTGCTGTCCTGTGGAGCAGTGGTCGGCGTGGGGGCCGCAGTCGCCCACCGCGCAGTGGAAGGTGCTGCCGTCCTCACCGGAACAACCTTGCCGGGCGAAGAACGTGCCGCGCCAGTGCCTGGCGCCCTGGTGCTCGGGCATCGTGATCGTGGCGGACTGGCCCGGGTCGAGGGCCGGAAGCCCGGTCAGCGCGGCAGAGCCGTCCGCGTTGACGTTGCTGCCGATCCAGATTCGGCTGTCGGTGCTGTTTCGCAGGGTAAGAGTGTGGCTGGTGCCCTCCACGGCGGCGGCCGGTGCACCGTTGATGCGTGCGGCGTCGTGCCGGTTGAGGATGATGGTGGTGGTGGTCGTCGCGCCGACGAGGACCAATATCAGAATGAGCAGAAGCGAGCGTCTGCGCATGAAGCGTGCC
Organism: Streptomyces sp. NPDC001443; assembly: GCF_053597355.1. Lineage (NCBI taxonomy): Bacteria > Bacillati > Actinomycetota > Actinomycetes > Kitasatosporales > Streptomycetaceae > Streptomyces > Streptomyces sp. NPDC001443. The sequence goes on along the minus strand of NZ_JBSFIA010000005.1, from coordinate 68,961 downwards.
CTTCGGATCGCGCTTGCGCCGGATCGGTGGATCAGGTGCTGCCTACGCAGGCACGACGGATGCGGCCGGAGCGCGGTTCAGCCCGACCCGACGGCAGTGCGAGCAGGGCGCGGGGCGGCCCGAGGGACACCATCTTCCTGCCGGTCCGCAATCACGGAATCTCCACGTTCGCCTTGAACCCTCAAGGGGTGGTTGCCGTCGTGCTTGTGTACGTCGCACAGAGCCGGCGGCCGGTTCGGTCCGGCTCAGTCTGTAAGGAGTTATGCATGAAGTCATGGCGTTCCCGTGTCGCCGCCGTGGTCGCTGCCGCGGCAGTCACCATTCCGCTGACCGTGGGCTCCGCGTCCGCGTCGGTCCCCACCGACCCCGATGGCTTCCACCTGGCTGGTGGTTCCCCCCAGTACCAGTCGTGCATGGATGAGGGTCAGTCCGGCCTCGGGCAGGGATACACGGAGTACCAGTGCCGCTGGAACCCGAGCAGCAGCACCTGGGAGGTGTGGGTCCGCTCGACCAACCCCAAAGACGGCTACATAGGCGGCAGGGTCTACCTTTTCGACGGCCATGACAACACCGGGGACGTGCTGGCGGTCGATCCGGTGGACATCCCCTACATCGACTGGGCATGGAACGACCGGGCCAGCTCGGTGTGGAACCTCAGCAGCAGTCAAATCTGCATCTGGACCGATGCCGACCACCACGGCTACTCCTACAGCATCCCGGCGGGCGCGAAGCAGGAACTGCTGTACCTCTACGACAACGCGGTGTCCTCCCTCTCGGTCGGCGGCTGCTGAGGCTGAGCCGACTGGTCGACCGATCCCGCCGTCCCCCCGCGCTTCGAGGGGGGACGGCGGGATCGGGCCGGCGCCACCGCTCCTGTGCCAGGGGGAACGAGGCCTGCCGGCCACGGCGTTCCGTCGTGCACCGGCAAGTCGACCGCCGAGACGTGCGAGGTGACGGGACGCCTCCAGAGGCAAGCTCCGACCAATGGGACTACGCAACCTTGGATCCCGCTGCTGCGGCTCACGCAGTGGGGTGGCAGCCCTCCGCGGCAATCACCAGAGATGGAGTGCAACTCGGCCGCACCAACGTGTGACTGTGTCGCTCACCGGTTGGGGAATGCGGCCGATCACCCGGAACGTGTTCGGCGGTATCCCTCGGACATGACGGACGCGGAGTGGTCCGTGGCCCGGCCGCTGCTGCCGGTGCCCGGCCGGTTGCGCGGCCGGGGCGGGCAGCCGAAGGCATACTGCCATCGGGTGGACGCTCGAGGCGGACCGCATCACGGCACCGGCGTCCGCCGGACGTGTCCGGCCTCGGTCCGCAGGCCCTGCCGCTCCAGGGTGTGCGCCAGCTTGTCACGCCATCGCTTCGATCTCCGTACGCGGACGGCGGCGGGAGCCAGCTGCAACGCGGGGTCGTGCTGCCCGACCTCGTGCAGGGCGATGACCATGTCGACGACCTGCTGGACCGCCCTGGTCCGCACGGCGAGCTCCGCCAGTACGGCGTCCCGCTGCCATACGCACCGCTTCTCGTGGAGCAGGCGGACGAGTCTCGCGCTCCTCGAGGCCCGGTCGGCGCCCTGGCAGGCCTGCCCGGAGAACACCGCCTTGACCCCTTGAGGAACCAGTCGCGTGCCGTGCAGCGCCTCCATCACGGCGGCCACGTCCTCCACGCAACGGTCGCCGGCCCGGGTCAACAGCTCCCACCAGAGCGTGTGCGTGGCGGCCTCGGGTGCCAGCAGGTCCGCGATCTCCGCGACCGCGGGCGGCTCGCGCAGGGACAGGGCGGACAGGAAGTTGCCGAGGCATCCCTCGTCGATGCCGTCCACTCCGCGCCGCAGACTCTCCACGAGGGCCACGGCCTCGGCCGGTGGGCGCAGAGCCGCGCACGAGATGAGCAGATCGGCCTCCATGGACAGACCCGCCGCCTCCAGACAGCGCAATGCGTGGAGCATCTGGGGAAGCGGACGCCGGGCCGCCACGCCCAGCAGTTCCCGAGCCTCCGCAATCAGGTCGACGTCGTGGAGCTGTGTGAGGAGGTCCGGCAGACGCTCCATGTGCAGTCCGCCCTTCAGCTCCTCCGACACCTGTGCCAGCTGCCGGGGGATCGGCCGGGGCCGTCGCGCCTGGGCCGGTTCGTCCGCCGTCGGCGCCGACTGCGGTCGGAGCGTCTCCCGTTGCTCCTGGGCCGGTTCCGCCGCCAGTGGCGTCGACTCCGGTCGGGACGTCTCCTGTTGCTCCTCGGCGGGTCTCGGATGAACCCGGCGTTGCTGTTGCTCCAGGAGTTGTTGCGCGGCCCGCAACAACTCCTCCCGTTGCTCCAACCTCCTTTTGAAGACCCTGTTCTGATGGGCCGCCCCGCCGCTCAGCTGGGCGGCGTCGAGGATCTTCTCCAGTTGCTCCCACGGCATGACCGCACCCGGATCCGCGGCTCTGCCGAGAACCTCGTCGTGCAGGCTTCTGACCCATGAGCAGTCCGGGACGCGTCTGCCCGCAAGGTAACGGGAGACAGCTCCCTTGTCGCAGTACATGCGCGCTGCGTACCCGTTGAGTGATTCGCCGAGCAGTCCGAACAGCGCGCGCAGCGCCTCCGCCAGTGCACTGTTCTCCGCCGACAGGTCCGCACCCAGATCCTTGAAGTGCCGCACGACCGCTGCTCCCGTCCCCCGAGTGTTGCGACATTCGGGCAACCCGTGGTCGCTGCCGCAACACCGTCCCCGCCGTGGAAAGTCGACAGCACACCCACTGCCCTGTCGAAAGGCCCCGTCCATGAGCCACCACGGCGAACTGTTCGCCTTCATCGCGGTCCTGGCGGCCGGCATCGCGTTCATCGCACTGGGCGTGAGCCCGGGCTCGCTCTCCACGATCGCCATCGCGCTGAGCGGATTGTACGGCGCGTACCGTCACCAGAGGTCGGGAAACGGGACGGGAGGGGACAAGGACCGGCACAACGGTGGGAGTTGACCGATGTGGCCCTCCCAGGACCTGTGCAGGCCCTACCGTGGAAGCAGCGCAGTGCATGGGGTCGGTGCTCGGGATGTGCCGGCGAGTTCGGGGGGAAACATGCCGCTGACCAGTCTCACGCCGTTGCCGAAATACCGTACGGACCTTGTCACCCGACGGCTGTGCGCCACGGCCCATCTGGACGAGCCGTTCGCGCGCGCGGTGTGGTCCGAGTACGCGGAGGACGGACTCCAGGCGACGGCTCTGCCGCAGGGCATCAACCTGGTCGCCCTGGTCCGGCACACCCGGCAGGCGCTGACCCGCCTGCACCAGCGGGACAGGGTCCTCGCCCTCGCCGCGCTGGCACTGCCGGCCACGACGCTGGTGGCGCTGTGGCAGGTGATCGCCGGTCACCGAGGAGCGGCGGCGATCGCCGGACTCGCGGCGGCCGCCGTCCTCGCGGGGTCCTGGTACGTGACCTTCGCGACCGAACTGCGCTGCCGATGGGCCGCGTTGGCGCTGACCGGGGACGCCGCGCTGAACGACCTGGCCCCGCCGGTGGATCCGGCGGTGGAGAGCCGTCTCGAGTCCATGAAGAAGGCCAACCTCGTCGCCTATCACTCGGCCGTCGAAGCGGTGAACCCCTTCGTCGGCAGCGGTTGGCGGCTCACCGAGGCCGTGTGGCGGCCCATCGACGTGAGCCGTCCGGCCAAGGACGACCAGGGCCGCGAGCAGCAGATCATCCCGTTCGACGCCGCCGACCTGCACCACTACCTCGCCGTCGAGATGCCCAAGACCATCGGCCTGGAGACCCTCCAGGCACGCAACCGCCTCTACGTCCGCGGCCTGCACGTGTCGTACATGGGCAAGGACGTGCTGCCGGACCCCGCCCGACCACCGGCGGTCGTCGTACCCAGGCAACTGGTCAAGACCGGGGTGGTCACGACCGGCGCGGGCGCGGAGACCTATCTGTGCCTGCGCATGCTCGGGCCGGGCGGGCGTGTGGTCGTCACCATGCACCTGCGCGCCCATCTACTGATGCCCCGGCTGTCCTGGGAGGTCGCCGCGTATGTGATCCCGCCGCTGTCGGAGCGGTTCGACGCGGTGGAGTACCTGCCCACCGGCCCGGCCCGTCTGTGGTGGCACACCTTCCGCACGGTCAACCGGAGCTTCCGGAGCACCCTGTTCGGCTCCCTCGGCCGGCTGAACGGCGAGAACCGGCGACTGCGCCGCCTCTCCCGCGGCCTGGAGCGGGACCGCAAGGAGATCCGCAAGGGACGCAGGGACTGGGACTACGGCGCGGTCGCCGGGCTGCGCGAGGCGGTCGCCGACTGGGAGCGCATGGGCTACAGCGAACGCCGCGACACCTCCCACTACTTCAAACGGCTGGAACAGGGGGTGCTCCTGGCCACCAGCGCCTTCCTGCGCGCCCACAACATCGACACCTCCGACTTCGAGGACACCGAGCGGCAGGTGGCCAACGCGCCGACCTACAACTTCAACGGCGCCATCACCGGTCCGGCGATGTTCGGCCAGCACCTCCAGCAGTTCAACAACCAGCACCATGCGCCTCAGTCGGGCGGCGGCCAGCCACCGGCGGGCCCGTCCGGCAACCCCTGAGCACCACACGAGCCGCCCTGAGCACCACACGAGGAGACAGTCGTCATGAACAGCTTCAACTTCAACGGCCCGATCCAGGGTCCGAGCCAGTTCGGTGATCACAACACCCAGCGCAACACCTTGCACGGCGGCTTCCAGGCAGCCACCGCCCTGCAACTGGCCGACTCCCTCGTCCGCGAACTCGGCCCCTCCACCCCGCCCGAGGCCCAGGCCGTACGGGACGAACTCGCCCGCGCCGAACAGACGGGGGAACGGGCGGACCGCGGCAGGGTCCGCGCCTGGCTCGACACCCTGGCGCTGGGCCTTGGCACGGGGAGCAGTGCGCTGGCGCTGGTCGAGCAGATCCGGCAGGCCGTCGGCGGCTGACCGGTGTGCGGTGCCGGGCCGGCCTGCCGGAGCAGTTGATGACGGACCGTCAGGCCGTGTGCACCACGGCTTCCACTCCCTCCCCCAGATCCAGTCCGAGCCCCGGGCGCAGCGAGACGGTGCGACCGGGGTCGACCTGGCTGGTGGTGCCGTCGGGCCGACGGGCGTGCCAGACCACGGCGCCTCGGTTGGTGAGGCCGAACTGGCCCGGGCGCTTCGGGTTCTCCGTGAGCTCCGCGATCACCTGCGGTTCGGAGAAGTGGTGCCGCTTCGGCTCGGCCTGGAGGTGATGGGCGTACAGGCGTGCCTCACGGCCCAACCTCACGGTGCGCACGGACCGCGGCTGGCTGGTGGTGACCACCAGCCAGGCAGGCATGAGGAGCGTCTTGCGGCAGCTCCAGCACGAGCGCGTGGTCTTCCCTTCGGGCTCGGTCATGTTCTGCCGGCCGCAGTCGGCGCACACCACGACCGTGTCCCGGACCTTGCTCAGCGTCTCCCGCCACTGCGACTCGCGCACCCGCCGCGACGGCTGCCTGAGCCCCTCCGTGAAACTGTGCACGAACAGGTCACGCAGCGCCTGCGGCACCGCGTCCCAGGTGGCCAGCACCGTGGACTGCTCATGGGGGTCGGGGCTGTTGGAGTGATCGACCGGGTCGAAGACGAACACCGGATGCGTGCCGTACAGCTTGCGCTGGGCCGCCTCGTCGAAGCAGCGGATCGCCAGTTCGGCGCGGCCCTTGAGAGGGTGATGGTTCATCAGGAGCATGAACAGCAGCACGGCGAGGGAGTGCAGGTCCGTCTGGGTACTGGGCATCACCCCGTCGTCGCCGCGCACCAGTTCCGGAGCCATGAACTCCATCGTTCCGGAGATGCCCGAGACCGCCCCCTCCACCACCGCGTTGTCGTTGTCACAGATCAGCACGTCACCGTTGGCGGGGTCGAAGAAGACGTTGCCCCAGGAGATGTCCCGGTAGGCGACGCCCCGGGAGTGCAGGGCCTGGTACGCCTCCACCATGTGGATGCCGGCCGTCAGCAACTCCAGGTAGCGCGTGGAGACCTGACGCCTGAACAGTTCCGGCAGTCCCCGGAACTTGTCCGGGCGCAGGTGCATCAGATAGCCGAAGCCGCCGTTGCCGTCCAGCACGACCTGCTGCGGCCACAGGAACCGCTCGTCGGAGAAGCCCCGGCCCACCAGGTCCTCCACGATCTGCAACTGCTGGTCGGTGGCGCAGGCCGCGTAGTACCACTTCAGGGCGCGCTCCCCGGCGGGCGTGCGCACCCGGTAGACCTCGCCCTGGCCGCCCGAGCCGAGCAGGCCGACGATCACGACACTCTGGCCGTCCTCGGTGGTGAGCGTGGTGCCGGTGGGGATCATCCCGTTCGTCATTGTTCCTCCGTGCCGGCCGCGGCACGCCAGGCCGCGGCCACCGTGGTGTCGTCACCCGAGTACTTCGCGGCCTGGGCCAGCCAGTCCGGCAGATCGGCCTCGACCGTCGACGGGCCCTGCTCCAGCAGCCGTTCATAGGTACCGCGGACGAAGTCCAGGTAGCCCTGCCGGTCCACGAAACTCTTGGAGAGCCCGTCGGTCGACAGCAGCACCAGCGAGGGCGCGCTGTCCGCGGCGGTGATCGGCGACCAGTGCACGCGTACCAGGTCCTCGGCCTGACGGCTGCACAACGAGTCCGTCTCGTCGCCCAGTTCGGGCCGACCCGGATCCAGTGGCAGCCGCAGTTCGCCCCTCAGGTCGACGACCGCCAGCTCGCCGTCGCCGAGTTGCCAGCCCACGAGCAGTCCCGGGACGACGACCGCGCCGATCAGGGTCGTACCGTAGGGCACCAGATCGGCGTACCGGACGCCGGGAGCCCGGGCCGGATCCGACGGCCCGGAGCGCGGTGGGGGCGGCGCGTCGCACGACGGCTCGCCCTCCGGTCCGGGAACAGCGTGCCGACGCCGGGCGTCCTCCAGCACCTGGTCCTGCCACAGGCGGACCAGCTCACGCGGGAGCCGGTCCTGGGCCTCTGCCTTCAGGCGGGGCCACGGTGCCCCGGTCAGTGCCCGCTCGGCGAACTCCTTCGCCAGCCGCACGAAGATCTGGACCGCGTACCTGGCTCCGACATGACTGCGGGCATGGGCTGCCGAGCCGTGCCCGTCGGCGACCGCCAGCACCACGGCGTCGTCCCGCCCCGGCAGCGGTTCGGCGAGCGCGAAGTCCTGGTAGGTCCCCTTGCGGGGACCCATGACGTTCGCGCACAGGATCCGCCAACGCGCGTCCGGGGACAGGCCGCTGCCGGCCGGTGCTCCGGGCACGGTCACCATACGTCGTCATCGTCGTCGTCCGACGGCACGACGGGCGGCGCGTACGGCGTGTACCCCGACAGGGTCTTGGCGTCCGAGCCCGCGGCCACCGGGATCGAGGCCGCCTTGACCGCCACCGTGGACGCCCAGCGGATCGCGGCGGCGAGTTGCTTGGGGCTGTTGGCGTCCAGCGGCTCCAGCTCCGGGTTGGCGAGGAACTCCTTCAGCATGGCCCGGTCCGCGTCCTCGCCGATGGCGATGGCGACCCGCACGGCGCGCTTGCCCCACGGCGTGGCGTCGACCGCCTTGAGACCGGAGCGCCAGTCGTCGGTCGGCTGCCCGTCGGACACCAGCGCCAGCACCGGCTTCAGCGCCCGTTCCGGCATCGGCGGCATCTCCAGCTCACGGGCCACCAGCTTCAGCGCCTCGCCGAGATTGGTGGTGCCGTCCGGGTGGACGTCGTCCCAGTGGAAGTCGTCCACCGGGGTCGACGTCGGCTGGAGCCAGCGGGCGGTGGTGGAGAAGGTGAGCGCCCGCACCATCAGGGACGCCGACGGGTTGTCGCCCGCCACCGTCCGCATCTCGGGCAGCGCCTCCTTGATGTTGTAGTTCAGTGAGGCGATCTTGCCGTTGATGCCCATCGAGTACGAGCAGTCCAGCATCCAGAAGAAGTGGACCGGACGACTCGCCATGGCCCCGCCTGGAAAATCGCTCATGGTGTCCCCCCTCAGGTCAGAATCGATCAGCCGCGTGCGGGGCGCCGGACGCCGGTCAGCCCTTCATCGCGAGCACCGCGGCGGACAGGACCACCACGACGGCGACCGCCGCCGAGAGCCCGAACAGACCGAGCAGCATCCGACGCTGCCACGCCACATGGGTGGGCACCCGTGCCATGCCGTATCCCCCGTGTTTCCCCGCCGCGCGACACCCGCTTCACACGCGCCGCTGTCGACGATACCCGCCTCCTCGAGCCGTCGTCAGGAGCTTTCGGCAACGCCCGGATCCGTGGTCGGACGAGGCGGAATCCGACCGGATGCCACCGGTCGGCGCATCTTTCGAGGGCGCAGTCCGCTCCTTCCGAGCAGCCAGAGCACCGGCTCCGCCGCACGTCGCCGTTCGCCCGCGCGAGCCGACGTGCCGACCGCGTCCCAGGCGCTGAGGGAGGTGAACAGACTGGCTCCGAAATCGTGTTCAAGACCCCGTACGAGGTTCTCCAGCCCGACCACCCGCAGCCAGGCCGCCACGTCCTCGTCCAACGTCGGCAGGGATCCCAGATCGAGCAGGACGTCCCGCTTGGTCACCACCACGGCCACCGGCGTACGGCGTCGCCGCCCCGACATCGCGGCCAGCTCCCCGGTGAGCCGGTCGTAGGTGTCCATCGGACTCTCTCCGGCGGGGGAGGCGCCGGCTGCCCGGCCGCGCTCGTCGGGGGTGAGGCGCGCGGTCACCGCGGGGTCGGCCAGCACGTCCACGACCAGCAGGACGGCGTCGGCGTGGGCGAGGTACTCCTGTTCACGCAGCCGCTGCGCGGACTCGATGTTCTCACCGCGCGGGTCGTACAGGTACAGCAGCCGTCTGCGGCGCCGCCCGCGCACATCCAGCATGACCGCCGTCGGCAGGACCGCGGTCGTCTTCGCCGGCACCCCGCCGGACGCCAGCCGGGAGGCACCGTGCTCGTACTCCCGCCGGTCCTCGTCCCGCGCCCAGCGCACCGACAGCTCGCCCGCCGCCGCCCGGCCGAAGAGCCCGGTGACCATGGCCTGCACCAGCATGGTCTTGCCGGCCGACGTGCCGCCGATCAGCGGTACGTGGACCAGCCGGGCCGAGCCCAGTCCGTCCGGCAGCGGCAGTGAGCACACCGGGCACTCGGCGTCGAGCCGGTGCCGTCCGGTGAGGAAGCCGGTGGGCAGCCGCTGCTCGCAGCCGCAGACCCGGCGCAGCACGCCGTAACCACCGGGCCGCAGCGCGCGGTGCGCGGCGCGGCAGCGCGGACAGCGGTAGACGGGCAGCGCCACCGAGCGGTAGCAGCCGGGGTGTGGGCACTTCATCCGGATCCGCCCCACGGTCAGCCGCGCGCCGTCCAGCCCGCGCACGGCCAGCACCGCCAGCGTCAGCCCCAGGCAGACGGCGGCGGCGAGCGTGCCGAACACCACCAGCGTCACCACGGCGGTGACGGCGGCCGCGAGCGTGCCCAGCAGGGCACCCGCGGCCACCCCGAAGACGAACGTCCGCCGGAAGAACACCTCTCCCGAGCCCCGCAGTTGGTACGGAGTGCGGTACGGCGACCACAGCCTCATCAGCCGGTCGCGCACCCACACGTCCACGGCCCGCCGCCACAGCTCCACCAGCCCGGCCCGGGCCGCCACGACCACGTCCACCCAGGCCTGCCCCGCCCAGTAGGACCGGTACGCCGGCTGCGCACCGCCCGGCGGCAGCAGTCGCGGATCGGCGGCCCCGGACGTCCAGGGACCGACGGCCCGGCCGGTGGAGGCGACGAACCGGACGTACGCCACCGGCGCCGAACGCAGCAGGTTGTAGACCACGACCGGCGTCTGCAGCACGAGCAGCACGAGGAGGACGGACGCCCACCACGGGCCGGAGAACAGGGCGGCGAGGTGTTCGTCGGCGTTCTCGGAGGTCACCCCGGACAGCGGGCCGTCCTCGGTGGTCACGTTCATCAGACCTCCTCCGCTTCCCCTCGCGAGTGCGCCGTGCCCGGGTCGATCTCGAGGCCGGTCCGGGACGGACGTACGGCGCCGGCCGCCCTGTCGGCGCGCCGCCGCGCCCAGCGGCGGCCCAGCCCCGGCCGGTACCAGCGCCGCCACCGGTCGGCCCAGGAGGCGCCGGCCTCGGTGAGGTGGGTCTCGGCGTCGGCGAGCACCGTGTCCGGCAGCTTGCGCACCGTGGGCCGCAGGAACTCCTCGAGGAGCCGCAGCCGGACCCGGTCCCAGGCCGGGTACAGGCCTTCGAAGCTGTTCCAGGCGACGAAACAGACCGCCAGGTGCAGCGGGTGGCGCCGCAGCCGGTCGGCCGCGAGGGGTCCCTTCGCCTCCGCCTCGTAGGTCGCCAGCAGCGCCTCGTCCCCGGAGCGCGCCAGCTGCTCCAGTTCGTCCGCCATCAGGGTGCCCGCGACGCTCGCCCGTCCCGGGTCCGGGGAGGAGCGTCCGACCAGGAGCCGCGCGGCGAGATTGCGGGCCAGTCGGCGCTCGAGGCCGTCCGCCAGCGGCCGGGCCCGGTCGCGCAGCGCGACCGCGTAGGCGGTGAAGCCGGGCTCGACCTCGCCTGCGCGGATGTCCTCGGCGTGGATCAGCAGGTTCAGCGCGTCACTCAGCCGTGGGTCGGCGGGCCCGCTTCCCTGCAACTGCGCCTGCAGCAGTCCACGGGCGAGCTCGGGCGCCTCCGGGTCGGTGGGGTCGGCCACGAGCGCGGCCCGGGCCAGTGGGGCGTCCAGACCGCTCGCCTCCAGCAGGGCCGACGGGACGGTGCGCAGCAGCATCAGGGCGTCGCAGGTACTGGGCGGCCCGGCGGGCCACGCCAGCCGGAAGGCGGTGAGCAGCGCGGACGGATCCGCAGTCTCGGGCTGTCCCGCGTCCCGCGTGAGCCGGTTCATCAGCTGCAGTCCGGTCTCCGTCCCGCCGTACCACCGCCCCGCGGCGGCGACCACCCGCAGATGCGGATACGCGGTCGGGTCGGCCGTGTCCAGCGCTCCGGAAAGCCGTGCGAGCACGGGCACCACCGGCCCGGGATCACCCGCCAGCGCCACGTCGTTGAGCCGGTCCAGCAACGCTGCCAGCACCGCGTCGACGCCCCGACCGGCCAGGACGGCGGCCACCTCCTCGGGGGTGGGGCCGGGCGAGGCGGTGCGCTCGTCCGTCGTCCGAGGCGTGGTGGTGCTCTCGTACGGCGTCCCGGAGTCTCCTTCGCCGGCCGGCGTGCCGAAGCTCTGGGCGCCCGCGGCTCGTGGGCCGGAAGTCTGCGCTCCGGCGTGCCCCGTCCGGGCAGCCCGGGCTCCGGTGGCGTGTGCGCCGAAGGCTCCGCCGGCGGCGTGGGCCAGGAGGTGGTCGGCCAGGCGGGCACCGGGCGCGGGAGGTGGCGGGTGACCGCCGAGGTCTGTGCCCAGAAGACTGCTCAGCCGCAGCAGGTCGAGGAGGTGTCCGGGCGCTGCGGCCGGGTCGGCGAGCCGGGTGGCCAGACGGGGGCCCAGCGTGCGGGCGAGTTCCGCGCGCGCCCCGGGGGACAGCGCGGCGGCGAGGCCGTCCGGCACGGTGCCGCGGCCGTCGGCGACCTCGTGCACGACGGCACGGGCCAGCGGCTCGGTGACCTCCTGAGGCCAGTGGGCGGCAAGCGTGTCCAGCAGCGTGGGCAGCAGTTCCTCCACGGTGCCGTCCGGAGCGCTCGGGAAGCCGGTCGTGACGGGTTCGGGACGGTCGGGACCCTGCGCCACGGCGCCGGAAGGGCGGTCGGGGGTACGGGCCTCGGTGCCGCCCCCCTCGCCGGGTAAGCCCTCCACGGCACCGACGGGATCGCCGAGGGCACTGGTCACGGTGTCGCCGTCGTCCAGCAGCGCCGTCACGAAACGCTGCCAGAAGGCCGGATCGTGACGGTGGGCGTGCTCCAGGGCCCACCGGGCGCCGGTCGCACGGCCGGACGCGTCCAGGGCGATGCCCTCGTGCAGCGCCCGGGCGGCCAGCGTCTGCGCGTCGAAGGGCGCTTCATCGGCGGCGCGGGCCAGCAGGCCGGGCCGGCCGGCGAGCCAGACCCGGGCGGCCACGGCAGCCCACGGATCGGGGCGTGGCACGGACGAGGTGCCGCCCAGGCAGTGGTGGACGCGGAACTGATGGCTCAGATCGGTCGAGGCGTAGCCGAACTCGGCGTCGACCGGCACGCCCACGACGCGCTGATCGGCGAGGTAGGGGCGACGGGTGTACGTGGTGAAGGTCAGGGCCGCCGCCTCCCGGTACGGGAGGGCCGCGCAGGCCAGGGCCACCCACAGCGCGACCTCCTCGGCACCCTCCTCGATCATGACCAGGGACGGGGACGGGGCTTGCTCCTCGGCGAACAGGCGCCGTACGTCCGCCAGGAACGGGGCCAGTCGTCCGGCCCGCCGCCGCGCGAAGGCGGTGAGCCGCTCCCGGCCGAACCGACCGCCCGGACGCAGCGTCTCCAGCGGGGGCGGGGTCCGGTCCGCCGGAGTGACGGTCCGCCAGTCCGGCGACTCCCACGCCTCGATGGGCAGCATCCTGCCGGGCAGGTTGTCACCCGGCCGCACCAGCAGCGCGTGCGCGTGGAAGTTGCCGTACCGCCCGCTGTAGTCGGTCCCGGTGTAGCGGGTGCGGCTGAGCACACCCGTGCCGTCCGGCAGCAGACTGAAGCCGAACGCTGTCGGAAACGCCGGCAGTTCGGCCTCGGTGGGCCGGTCCGGGGCGCCTCGTGGCGGCTCGTATCCGAGCAGTGGTTCGGCCAGCCGCAGCAGGGCCGCGTCGGTGCCCGGACTGACGGCGGTGAAGCGGAAACCGGAGCCGTCAGGACCGGGTGGGGCCGAGGTGTAGTGCAGTTGACGGAGCGTCATCGCTCATTGTCCCTTCCGGGCCGCACGGTCCTGCCGGACCGGAAGCAGCCCGCGCAGTCCGAGCAGCCACAGCAGTGGATCCTCGACGCGCAACGGCCGGGGGCCGGCCTTGGGGGCGTCGGAGGGGGCGTCGGCGGGCGGTGGCGCGCCGAGCGCCGAGAGGCAGAAGAGGGAGAACTGCGCGAAGTCGCGCTCCAGCTGGCGGTACAGCACCCCGCCGTCCCACTCCTCCAGCAGCGCCCGCGTCTCCTGGTGGACCGCGATCCGGTCCGACTCGTCCAGTCTCCCGCCGGGCCGCTCGGCGGGACGCGCCAGACGTGAGCCGTGCGGCAGCCACGTCCGCAGCATGTCGCTCTTGGTGACCACGACGGCCAGGGGTGTGGTCACCCGCCCCTTCCCCTCGCCCCGATTGCGGCTGCGCAGCTGGGCGGCGAGGTCGGCGGCGACCTGCTCGGGGGCGGTCTCGACCGTCGGCAACCGACCTTCCATGTCCGGCAGTTGTTCGCGAACGGAGCGCAGCTGCAAGGGGTCCACCAGGAGGATGACCCCGTCGGCGGCGGCCAGGTAGGCGGTGTAGCGGTCCATGGCCTCGGCGTCCGCCAGGTCCTCGCCGGCCGCGTCGAAGAAGACCAGGGCGGTGTGCCGGCTGCCGTCGCGCCCCAGCGCGAGCGAGCCGTGCCGTGGGGTGCTGAGCCTGAAGATCAGCGGGTCGTTGAAGCGCATGGCGGCCGGCTGGGTGGGGCCGGGCAGCAGCAGCCGGTGGTAGAGGTCGTCCTCCATGGCCCGGTAGCGCTGCTGGGTGGCGGCGCCCATGCTGGCCAGCGAGGCCGCGAACTCACGGCCCACCCGGTTGCGCAGCTCGTGGGCGAGCACGCTGACATAGGTGCTCTTGCCCGCGCTCTTGGGGCCGATCAGCGCGATGATCCGGCTGCTCTGGCCACAGTAGTCGCTGGGCAGATCGTTGTGACAGGTGAGGCAGACCCGCACCGGCGACTCCACCCCGCAGGCTGGGCAGGGGGCGCGTCCGCGGCCGGTGCGCAGTCCGCGCGGCGGGTCGAAGCAGGGGCCGCGCAGCGCGGCAGGGCCGCCGACCGACACCCCGGTGAACGCGGCCCAGGCGGTGTCCGGTTCGGGCGAACAGGCGCTCGCCCCGCGCAGTCCCGTCCGTGCCATCAGACAGCGGTACGCCAGCCGGGAGTCGCGTTCGGACTTGAAGCAGTAGGGGCAGACGATTCTCGTCATGTCAGCGCACCACCAGCGTCTCGGGCGGAGGATGGTTCAACTGCGCTGCCGGGGCGCCCGCGCCGAGCAGGAAGCCGCGCAGCAGATAGGGGCGGGCACGGTCGCGCAGGTCGATCTCGGTGTGCACCGGCTGTCCGGCGGCGAGCAGGTCGCCGGGGAGCCGCAGTTCCTCGGTGCCGTGCCGTGGGTCGAGCGGCGGTACGCTCTCGCGGCCCACCAGGAGGAAGTCCGGACACTCCATCAAATCCGTTACGGAGCGAGCCAGTTCGGCCTGCACTTCGACGGTACGGCGGGCACCGGCCCGCCAGCCCGGTTTCACCAGCCGGTAGGACAGCCGGATCCGGGGTGGCACACGGAGGTGTCCTGCGCCGGAGAGCACGAACTCCGCGTCGCCCGCGGCCACCGGGGTCACCACGATGTCGACCGCCTCGCCACTCACCGGAAAGGTGAAGCCGTCGCGCAGGTAGGCGCTGCGGGTCAGCAGCCGCTCCTCGGCCACCGCACCCTGCCGCCAGCCGACGACGACCGCGAGAGCCGGGTCGGGCCAGTCGAAGCCGAGCCGGACCAGGTCGTCGGGGGCGCGTTCGGCCGTCATGCCGCGCACCGGTGTCTGCGCCTCGACCAGCAGACCGGTGCCGGTGACGGCCCGGCCGCCGAACACGGTCACCGCGACGATACGCATCGAGGTCCCCGCCGCAGGACTGACCAGGTGGGAGTCCAGCGGTGGGGCCGGCGGCGCGACGGCGAAGCCGTCCGGCAGGTCGGTGCCCGGCGCGGGCGGCGGCCCGGTCCACGGCACCAACAGCACCTCGCCCCGTGGCGGCGGGGTCCAGGACAGCCGTACCGGGCCGGCCTGCGAGCAGAGTCCACCGGCCAGGTCGGTGACGGGCTGCGGCCATTCCTCGACCACCGCGGATGCCTCCACGCCTGGCGAGGCGAGGGTCCGGCCGTCCGGCGCCCGGTACTCGCAGCGAACCCGGTAGGCATGGCGTCCCGGTACCGGCCCCAGATCCTCGAACCCTTCCTGACGGGAACTCAACTCCGTCGTCACACCGGCGTGTTCGCGTACGACACGGATCGCGGTCGAGGCCGCCGAAGCCCGCCATGTGCCCGTCACCCCGGACCGTGCCGTGACCAGTTCGAGGTCGGCCACGTCCGGCGCGACCGGCGTCTGCGCGCTCGTCCGTGCCCGCCCCACCGGCCGCTCCGCCACCACAGGAAGCACTCCGTACCGCACGGTGCTGCCCGGAACGGCGTTCCGGTCGACGATCCGGGTCGCCGTGACAGGCGGTCCGAGGTCGGCGTACTTCTCCGACCGCCCGACCGGATACCTGACCACCCGGTAGCGCACCGGCCGACCGCTCTGCGCGGAGGCAGGATCCCAGGCGACCGTGACCCCTTCGAGGGTCACCTCGGTCCGCACCGGCATCGGCGCCGCGCTTCCGGAGTGCCCCGCCGTTCCGGCCTCCACGGCGCTCTCCGCCTCCGCCGCTCGCAACAGAGCGACCAGCGCCCGGGGTTCGTCGACGGCGTGCCGGGCCGCGCGCAGGGCGATGGTGGCGGACCGACGGTGTTCCCCGGCACGCAGGAGCGCCTCCGCGAGGGCCAGGTCTTCGTCGGTGCGATCACGCAGGACGGTCACGGCGGCGCGCAGCGCGCGGAGTTCATGGTCGGCGACGACGCCGGACAGTCGGGCCGTGTACTGCTCGGCACGGCGCAGGCGGCCTTCGCCCAGCGCCTCCTGGAGACCTTCGGCCGCCTCACGGTCGAGTCGGCCGGCCGACGTGAGACACGCGGTGACGGCGTCGGCCAGTTCCGCCGCCTCGGCCTCGTCCACGCCCAAGTCGGTCGCCGCACGGGCGCGGATGCCCTCGGGGTGTTCCTGGAGCAGCAGGACCAGTTCGTGGACGACGACACGGCGCAGCCCCATGGGGTCCCGGTCGAGGATCTCCCCGGCGCGGTCCAGCAGCGCTTGGGCGGACGTCCGTCGCTCGGCGTCCTCGCTTCGCCAGTGCCCGTGCTGCTTGCGCAGGTACGCCCGGTCGACGCGCAGCCAGGTCATGCCCCGCTGCCGGTACCAGAGCCCGTCGAGCACTTTGAACCCCGGCCGCGCACCCCAGGCGCCCAGCAACTCGGCGGTGTGCCGGAAGCCCAGGCCCCGTAAGGCCGCCGCCCAGGCACCGTGGTCCGTCATGCCCGGAGTCAACGGAAGTTCCGGGGGCGTCCACCCGTCCCCCCGCCGCTTCCTCCACCCCCCGTGATCCGGCAATCCCGCGTCCCCCCTGCCGTACGTCCCCGTCGTCCGCCGCGACACATCGCACCCGGCGGTCAAAACGGGGTCGGAGAGTCCATTGCAGCAGAATCCGCCCTTCTGCACCCCGTCTTTGCCCGCGCCCGTACGCGGTGGGAGTCTCCCCCGACGCCTGCCCCGGAGGAACGGGCCGGGGGCGCGGCTTCCGGTCGTCCTTCGTCCCGGGGCATGGAGCGGTACGGCATGCGACCGGGCGGGCGCCGGTCGGAACAGCGGCCCCGCCGCCTTGGTGGGGGCGGACTCGCGCCGGCCTCGCACCCGGGCGCTGTTCGAGGCCTGCCCGCGCCGCGGCCATGCCCGCCGGTGAGGACCAGCGGGTACGGGGAGCCGAGGTCGAGGATGTCGACGAGCAGACGCTCGTGGAGCGGAGTGAGCTTCACGCCGCGGTCGCGTCGGTCGGACCGCTGCGGGGCAGCTCCGGGAAGGCGTCCTCCCAGGCCTCTCGGATGTAGGGGCTGACCAGGCGGCGCAGCACAGGCCGCTGTTCGCTCAGCAACCGGTGGTGGAGGTAGGTCGCCAGATCGTCGTGCAGGCCCTCGGCGAGAACGGTCCGACAGAGGGTCATGCGGGACTTCGGACGGTCCAGGCTGTAGCTCGTCCGTCCGGACCAGACGATGTGCAACGGCAGGTCGACGGTGCCCTCGACAGGCCCGGCCAGCTCCTGCAGGTGCTCGGGCAGCCGACTGCGGTATCGGTCTCGCAGCACCTCCACGCGGGTGGCGGGTGGCATCGCGTCCATGCGTCCAGTATCACTGGCGGGACGGAGAGGCGTGGCGGATACAGCACTCTCCTAACGCATGCGGGATCGTGCGCCACTCGCTGTGGTCGTGGCCCTCACCGACCACTGGGACGGCGCCCGCCACCCGACCAGGAGATGTCCGAGCGGTGCTCGCCACATCGTCCTCCAGGCGGTGACGGGCTGCGGAATCCAGCCTGGAGCAGGGTCCGTCGGGCCCTGCACCGGACACGTCGAGCCGGTCCACGCCAAGGCGGACCGATGAGTACGACCGCGGCTACGCCACCACGGACAGCGCGGGGAAACACCGAGCTTGCCCTCGTCCAGCAGAATGGCGGTGGCCTTGCCGATGGCGAAGCGGCAGCCGTCGAGTTCACGACGCTCGTCGACGAGCCTGTCCTCGTGCAGCTGCTCGAGCAGCTCCGTGATGCGCTCGATCGCCTGCCGGCGCTTCTGGTCGGCATGCGCGCTCATCCCGACCGCCACGGCCATGAGGACGAGCGGTGCTGCCACCGTGAGCGCCGCGCTGCCGGCGACCGCGACACCGCCGGTTGCACCGGCCCCACCGGCTGCGCCCGCCGGTGCCACCGTACCGACCGGCACGTAGGTCGCGCCGGCGACGATTTTGCCCGCCGAGTCCACAAAGGGACCCCGGACGCCACCGGCTACCCCCTTCGCCGCCATCGAGCGAACGGTGCCCTGCCCGACCTGCGCCGCCACCTTCGCCGGAATCACCATGCGATACAGGGCTTCGCCGCCCCCGGCCGCCGTGGCGGAGCCCCGCGCCGACTGCGTGATGAGCTGCGACAGGTGCTGTGCCAAGGGACTCGCGGCATCGGGGGGAATGCCCCGGCCGCGGTCGAGCTTGTCGGGCAGCGGGTGTGCCTCAAGCGTGGCGATCGGCTCGTCGGCCAAGGCGGCCAGCACGCCGCGCAGTTCGGCCAGGCGCTCAGCCGCAGCGGTCCCCACGTGAACATTTCCGCGCTCACCGGAGTTCCGCCGCCCCCTGTCGGACCCGCGTTCGCGGGGGTCCGGCAGGGGGCGGCGCCATTTCGGGGGGCTTCGGGCTCAGGCGGTCTCGTGTTCGATGCGGTCCCGGCCCACTTCGCGCATGCGCCCGAAGGAATAGACGCAGCCGGCCAGGGCGAGGTCGGAGAGCAGCATGAAGCCGATGGCGTAGGAGCCCTTGGCGCTGTAGACGGCGCCCATGACCAGGGGCGGGACGAAGCCGCCGAGTCCGCCCATCGCGCCGACGATTCCGGTGACGCTGCCGACCTTCGGCGGCGGGGTGACCCGCGCGACCATCGCGAACACGCTGCCGCTGGTGGTGCCGAGGCCGGCCGCCATCACGAGGAGCAGGACCGTTCCGCCCGGGACGAGCTGGGGCTCGAAGGCCTGACACACCGCCAGGACCCCCACGAGGCCGAGCGCCCAGGAGGTGACGACGGCCGGGTGGCTGCGGTCGGAGAGCCAGCCGCCGATCGGACGGAAGATCACGGTGACGAGCGCGAAACCGGCCGCCCGCGTTCCGGCGTCGGTGGCCGACAGGTCGTACCAGGTCTTGAGGTACGTGGGCAGGTAGACGCCGAACGCGACGATGCCGCCGAACCCGATCGCGTACAGGGCCGCGAGCTCCCAGGTGACCCGCAGACGCCCGGCGTCGCCCAGTCGCTTGCCCAGCGAGGTGGTGGGGACGACGCGGTCGGGACGGTCGGAGAGGAGGAAGAACTCCACGACGGCCATGACGGCCAGGGCGATGGCCAGCACCACGAACGGCAGGCTCTCGCCGTGCTTGTAGATACGGGGGGTGAAGTAGCCGGAGAGGGCGACGCCGCCCATGCCCGCGCCGAAGACGCCGACGGCGAATCCCCGGCGCTCGGGCGGGAACCAGGAGTTGACCAGGGGGACGCCGATCGCGAAGGTCGTGCCGGCCATGCCGAGGACGAATCCGACGACGAGGAGGCCCGCGTAGGAGTCCTTCACGACGATCAGCAGCAGGACGGGCACGATGGTCAGCGCGCTGACGAGCGGGAACATGATCTTCGCGCCGAGGCGGTCGGTGAGCGCGCCGACGGGCACCCGTCCGAGCGAGCCCACGAGTACGGGGACGGCGACCATCAGCGACTTCTCGAAGGAGCTCAGCGAGAGCTTCTCGCCGAGGGTCGTCGCGAGCGGTGAGATGAGGTTCCACGCCCAGAAGGAGATGGCGAACCCGATCGTGGCGACGACCAGGTTGCGGTAGGCGGCGCCGGGCACCGCGGCGCTCTCGGCGGTCCGGGGGGTCCGGGTGGTCCGGGCGGTCACTGCACACGCTCCCATCCGGGCCGCTCGGCACGGGTGCCGAGCTGACCGCGTTCGCGGCTGCGGTAGACGATGTAGGGGCGGAAGAGGTAGGGCACGGGGGCGCTGAACATATGGATCAGCCGGGTATAGGGGACGAGGGCGATGAGCACGCACCCGACGACGATGTGGATCTGGTAGGTGACCGGCACGCCGTGCATCCGCGCGTAGTCCGGATGCAGGGTGAAGACACTGCGCAGCCAGGGGGAGATGGTGGTGCGGTAGTCGTAGCCGTGGCCTCCCGCGTGCGTGAGTTTGGCGATCATGCCCAGCAGGATCGCGGCGAGCAGCACGACGTACATGAGCTTGTCGTTGCGGGTGGTGGCGAGGAAGACCGGCCCGTTGGTGCGGCGGCGGTAGACCAGCAGCGCGATGCCGGCGACGGTGGCGAGGCCCGCGAGCGTGCCCGTGTAGAGGGACAGGTAGTGGTACGCGGCCTCGCTCACCCCGAGCGCGCTGGTCCAGGAGTCGGGGACGAACAGTCCGACGAGGTGACCGGCGAGGACGAAGAGGATGCCGTAGTGGAACACCGGCGAGGCGATCCGCAGCAGTCGGGACTCGTAGAGCTGCGAGGAGCGGGTCGTCCAGCCGAACTTGTCGTAGCGGTAGCGCCAGATGGTCCCGCCGACGAGCAGGACGATCGTGATGTACGGCATGGCTGTCCACAGGAGACTGTCGGCGAGGCTCATCGGGAGACGACCTCCAGCAGCGGGGTGCCGAACGGGGCGAGCCCCACGTCCTCGCGCGGCGGCCCGTTGCGGGCCATGGCCTGGGCGGCGGCGCGGTCGCGGGGGGAGGCACCGGGCAGGGTGGCGACGAGGGCCTGGAGGACGCCGACCCAGGGCGACTGGGCCTCTACGAGGGCGAAGCGCAGCAGTTCCAGCGCCGGGCGGTGCTCGCGCAGGAGGGTGTCGGTGCCGGTGAGGGCGCAGAACTCGCAGACGGCCGGGAGGAAGTCGGGGAGTTCGCCGGTGTCCGCGTACTCCCAGCCGTGCTCCCGGTAGATCTCCTTGAAGCGCACCAGGGACCGGCCGCGGCGACGGGTGTCGCCGTCGGTCCACCAGGTGAGGTACAGACAGCGGCGGCCGGTGAAGTCGAAGGTCCGGACGTAGTCCTGCCGGAGCCGGTCGGGGTCCGTGCCGCCCGCGTGGTCGAGGAACGCGCACAACTCGCGTCTGCCCGGTCCGGGTTGTTCGTCCAGAGCCGCGCGCAGGACGCTCAGCCCGGCGTGGAACTCGCCGTCGGGGTAGACCAGGCAGCGGGCGGCCGCCGCGTGGATCACGGCGTGCGGGCTGGTCATCTCTCCTCCTCGTCGTGCTTCTCGTTCTCGTCGTTCTCGGCTGAGGGTGGGGCGGTGCCGGGGCCGCCGGGCCTTTCCGGCCTTTCGGGGAACAGTCCGGCGGGGTGGCCCAGGCCGTCCCAGTTGAGGAGGTTGACGCGACTGCGGGCGGGGTCGGCGGGCGCGTCGGCGCTCTGGCGGTCGCGCAGGACGTGGAAGTTCTCCACGGACATCGGCGGCATCCCGCCGGACCCTTCGCCGTAGGGGCCGGAGCCGCCCATGCCGGGCCCGCCCGCGTAGTCGAGGCTGCACTCGTCGGGCAGCACGGACTCCTCCAGCCGTCGGGCGTCGCCGACGGCTGCGGTGGGGATCACGTACCGCTCGTCGTACTTGGCGAGGGCCAGCAGCCGGTACATCGCGTACATCTCGTCCCCGGACATGCCGACCGAGCGGGCGATCTCCTCGTCGACCGGGGCCGGGCCCGAGGGCTCGCCGGCGAGCAGCCCGGGGCGCATCGCGCCGCGCATGGCCGCGAGCTTCTCCAGCGAGGCCCGTACCGGAGCGATGTCGCCGGCGGTGAACAGTTCGGCCAGGTACTCCAGGGGGATGCGCAGGGTGTCGATCGCGCCGAAGAGGTTGCCGGCGTCCTCGCCGTCGAAGCCGGTCTCGGTGAGGGCCTCGACGACCGGGGAGAGCGGCGGGATGTACCAGACCATCGGCATGGTGCGGTACTCCGGATGGAGCGGCAGCGCCACCTTGTACTTGCTGATGAGCGCGTGCACGGGTGAGCGGCGGGCCGCGTCGATCCAGTCCTGGGCGATGCCGGCGCGTTCGGCCTCCCGGCGTACGCCGGGGTCCTCGGGGTCCAGGAACACGCCGAGCTGGGCCTCGTACAGGTCTGTGTCGTCGGGGGCGGAGGCCGCTTCCAGGACCTTGTCGGCGTCGTAGAGCATGACGCCGAGATAGCGCAGCCGTCCGACGCAGGTCTCGGAACAGACGGTGGGCAGGCCGACTTCGAGGCGCGGGTAGCACAGCGTGCACTTCTCGGCCTTGCCGGTGCGGTGGTTGAAGTAGACCTTCTTGTACGGGCAGCCGGTCACGCACATGCGCCAGCCCCGGCACTGGTCCTGGTCGACCAGCACGATGCCGTCCTCCTGGCGCTTGTACATCGCGCCGGACGGGCAGGAGGCGACGCAGGACGGGTTCAGACAGTGTTCGCAGATCCGCGGCAGATAGAGCATGAAGGTCTGCTCGAAGGCGAACCTGACCTTCTCCGACGCCTGTTCACGGACCTTCGCCACCATCGGGTCGAGCGCGCCGTGCTCACTGACGCCACCGAGGTTGTCGTCCCAGTTGGCGCTCCACTCGATCTTGAAGGGCTTTCCGCTGAGGAGCGAGCGCGGCGCGGCGACGGGGATGTCGTCCCCGAGGGGGGCGTCGACGAGGTTGGCGTACTCGTACGTCCACGGCTCGTAGTAGTCGCTGATGTTGGGCAGTTTGGGGTTGGAGAAGATGTGGGCGAGTTTGGAGAACCTGCCGCCGCCCTTCAGCTTCAGCCGGCCGCGCTTGTTGAGTTCCCAGCCGCCCTTCCAGGTCTCCTGGTCCTCGTAGCGGCGCGGGTATCCCTGTCCGGGGCGGGTCTCGACATTGTTGAACCACACGTACTCGACACCGCCGCGGTTGGTCCACGCCTGTTTGCAGGTGACGGAACAGGTGTGGCAGCCGATGCACTTGTCGAGGTTCATGACCATCGCGATCTGCGCCATGACGCGCATGTCAGTACTCCACCGGTTCGGTGCGGCGCCGGATGACCGTGATCTCGTCGCGCTGATTGCCGGGCGGGCCCAGGTAGTTGAAGGCCCAGCTCAACTGCGCGTATCCGCCGATGAGATGGGACGGTTTGAGCAGAAGTCGGGTGAGGGAGTTGTGGGTGCCGCCGCGCTTGCCCGTCGTCTGCGTCTTGGGGGTGGCGACCACGCGGTCCTGCGCGTGGTGCATGTACACCGTGCCCCGCGGCATGCGGTGACTGACGACCGCGCGCGCCGCGACGACGCCGTTGCGGTTGACCGCCTCGATCCAGTCGTTGTCGCGTACGCCGATCGCCTCGGCGTCCTGCGGGGACATCCAGATGTTCTGGCCGCCGCGGGAGAGCGACAGCATGAGGAGGTTGTCCTGGTACTCGGAGTGGATGGACCACTTGCTGTGCGGGGTGAGGTAGCGGACCGTCACCTCGGCCCGGCCGTCGCCCCCGGTGGAGACCCTGTCCCCGAAGAGGCGGCGCATGTCCAGCGGCGGCCGGTAGACGGGCAGCGCCTCGCCGAGTTCGTGGATCCAGTCGTGGTCGAGGAAGAAGTGCTGGCGGCCGGTGAGGGTGTGCCAGGGCTTGGCGTGCTCGGTGTTGAGGGTGAAGGCGGTGTAGCGGCGTCCGCCCGACTCGCTGCCGGACCACTCCGGGGAGGTGATGACCGGCACGGGCGCCGCCTGGGTGTCGGCGTACGTGATCCGCTTGCCCTCGTGCTCGGCGGCGAGGTGGGCCATCGGCTGTCCGGTGCGGCGCTCCAGGGTGTGGAAGCCCTGGGTGGCGAGGTGGCCGTTGGTGGTGCCGGACAGGGCGAGGATCGTGTTCGCCGCCTTGACGGCGGTGTCGAGGAGCGGCCGTCCCAGCGCCGGGCCGGCCAGCCGCAGGCCGTTCCGGTCGGCGAGCAGCCGCACCTCTTCCGCCACGTCGAAGGCGATGCCCTTGACCGGCAGGCCCAGCTTCTCCGCCAGCGGGCCGAGGGTGGCCATCTTCTCGCCGACGGCACCGTAGTCCCGCTCCACGACGGTCAGTTGGGGCATGGTCTTGCCCGGTACCGGCTCGCACTCGCCCTTGCGCCAGTCCAGGGCGACGCCCCCGGGCTGCGCCGTCTCGCCCGGGGTGTCGTGCTGGAGGGCGGTGGCGACGAGGTCGCGGCGCACTCCCAGGTGCTTCGCCGCCATCGCGGAGAAGGCCTGGGCGAGGGCGTGGAAGGCGGCGAAGTCGGTGCGGGCCTGCCAGGGCGGGTCGACGGCCGGGGTGAAGGAGTGCACGTAGGGGTGCATGTCCGTGCTGGACAGGTCGTGCTTCTCGTACCAGGTCGCGGCCGGCAGGACGATGTCCGACATGAGGGTGGATGACGTCATGCGGAAGTCCAGTGACAGCAGCAGGTCGAGCTTCCCCTCGGGCGCCTTCTCGTGCCAGCGCACGTCGCGCGGCCGCTCCTCGGGCCCGGCCTCCTCGGCCCCGAGCGAGGAGGTGGTGCCGAGCAGGTGCTTCTGGAAGTACTCGGTGCCCTTCGCCGACGAGCCGAGGAGATTGGCCCGCCACAGCGTCACGATCCGGGGCCAGTTGGCGGGAGCATCCGGATCCTCTCCGGCGAATCCCAGCTTTCCGGCGCGGAGTTGGTTCACCGCGTACCCGACCGGGTCCTCCTCGCCCGCCTCGTCGCACAGGTCGAGCGGGTTGCGGTCGAACGTCGGGTAGGAGGGCATCCATCCCGAACGGGACGCCTGGGCGAGGCAGTCGGCGGCCGTCATCCCGGCGAAGGCCCCGCTGCCGAGCGGGGAGGCGAGCGTGTCGGCCCGGTAGTGGTCGTAACGCCACTGGTCGGTGTTCAGGAACCAGTAGGCGGTGCCGATCGCCTGGCGCGGCGGGCGCGACCAGTCGGACGCGGCGGCGAGGGTGGCCCAGCCGGTCACCGGGCGGCACTTCTCCTGGCCGACGTAGTGCGCCCAGCCGCCGCCGTTGCGGCCCTGGCAGCCGGTGAGCTGGAGCAGGGCGAGGAAGGCCCGGTAGATCGTCTCGGAGTGGAACCAGTGGTTCGTGCCGGCACCCATGAGGATCATGCAGCGGCCCCGGGACCGCTCGGCGGTGTCCGCGAACTCCCGCGCGGTACGGACGGCCGCCGCGGCCGGGACGGAGGTGTGGACCTCCTGCCAGGCGGGCGTGCAGGGGACGGAGGCGTCGTCGTACCCCGTCGGCCAGGTGCCGGGCAGTCCGGGGCGGCCGACGCCGTACTGGGCGAGCAGCAGGTCGTAGACGGTCGTCACCAGGTGATCGCCGACGCGGACGGCGGGGACACCGGCGGTACGGACCGCCCCGCTGCCCTGGCCGTGCGGCCCGCCGTCGGTGTCGAAGCGGGGCAGCAGCACCTCGGTCGGGACGGCTTCGTCGTGTGCGTGCAGGGAGAGCCGGGGCTCCAGGTCACCCAGTTCGAGATTCCAGCGGCCCTCGCCCGACTCGGTCCAGCGGAAGCCGAGCGACCCGCCGGGGACCTCCGGCCGGCCGGTCCGGTCGTCGAGGACGACCGTCTTCCACTCCGCGCCCTCCGCGGTGTCGCCGAGGTCGGAGGCGCGCAGGAACTTGTCCGGGACGTGCCCGCCGTCGCGTTCCCGCAGGGTGACGAGGAACGGCAGGTCGGTGAAGCGCCGGACGTAGTCGGTGAAGAACGGCACCTGCCGGTCGACGAAGAACTCCTTGAGCACGACATGGCCCATCGCGAGGGCCAGCGCTCCGTCGGTGCCGGGGTGGGGGTGCAGCCACTCGTCGGCGAACTTCGTGTTGTCGGCGTAGTCCGGGGACACGACCACGACCTTCTGGCCGCGGTAGCGCGCCTCGGCCATCCAGTGCGCGTCCGGGGTGCGGGTGACCGGGACGTTGGTGCCCCACATCATCAGGTACGCGGCGTCCCACCAGTCCCCCGACTCGGGGACGTCCGTCTGGTCGCCGAAGACCTGCGGGGAGGCGACCGGCAGATCGGCGTACCAGTCGTAGAACGACAGCATGGGGGCGCCGATGAGCGAGTGGAACCGGGCGCCGGCGGCGTGCGAGACCATCGACATCGCGGGGATCGGCGAGAAGCCCGCGATGCGGTCGGGCCCGTGGGTCTTGATGGTGTGCACGTGCGCGGCGGCGGCCAGCTCCACCGCCTCGTCCCAGCTCGCCCGCACCAGACCGCCCTTGCCGCGCGCCTGCTGGTAGCGGCGGCGGCGCTCGGGGTCGGCCTGGAGGTCGGCCCACGCGGTGACGGGGTCGCCGGTGCGCGCCCTCGCCTCCCGGTACATCTCCAGGAGCACGCCGCGGACGTACGGGTAGCGCACCCGGGTCGGCGAGTACGTGTACCAGGAGAAGGCGGCCCCGCGCGGGCAGCCGCGCGGCTCGTACTCGGGGCGGTCCGGGCCGACGCTCGGGTAGTCCGTCTCCTGGGTCTCCCAGGTGATGATGCCGTCCTTGACGTACACCTTCCACCGGCAGGAACCGGTGCAGTTGACGCCGTGCGTGGAGCGCACGACCTTGTCGTGGCTCCACCGGTCCCGGTAGAAGACGTCGCCGCCGCGCCCGCCCTCCTTGGAGAGGGTCCGCAGGTCGGCGGAGGTCTCGCCCCGTCGGAAGAACCTCCCGGTACGCAGCAGCAGCTCACTGGCGGTGCCGTCCATCCCGCTCGTACCTCGGGCCTCTGTCGCGGGCACGGGTGCTCCTCTCGGCCGGCTTCACCTCAGGGCACCATCGGCGGGCTGGGGGCGCATGTGCGGGGGGCTGAAAGGGTGATCACGGCGTGGACCGGTCCTGCGGGGCCGCCCCCGTAAGCCGGTCATCGGCGTGACAGGCGGAAGTCATCCGATGTCCGATCCGACCATTTTCGGGACCCTGTCGGAACAATTGATCAATTTCGCCTGGGCATGGGCGACTCGTGCCATGATCGGCGCCGTGGGGGACACATGGGGACCTGGAACGGTGCTGGCCGGTGGCCGCTACCGGATCGACGCGAGACTCGGCAGCGGCGGCATGGCCGAGGTCTTTCGGGCCTACGACACGAAGTTGGCCCGCGCGGTCGCGCTCAAGGTGATGTCGGCCGACCTGTCGCTGGACGACGGGTATCCGGCCCGGTTCCGGCGTGAGGCCCAGGCCATGGCCGCCCTCAGCCACCCGCAGGTGGTGGCGGTCCACGACATGGGGGACGAACCCGTCCCGTACATCGTGATGGAACTCGTCGAGGGCCGCAGCCTCGCCGATCTGCTGACCGCGCGGCGCCGGCTGCCGGTGCCCCAGGCCCTCGATCTCGCCTCGCAGGTGCTGGCCGGGCTCGCCGCGGCCCATGCGCACGGACTGGTCCACCGCGACATCAAGCCGGGGAACGTACTGCTGGCGGCGGACAGCACCGCGAAGGTGGCGGACTTCGGCATCGCGCGGGCCGCCGAGGGGACCGGGACCGTCCTCACCCAGACCGGCCTGATGATCGGTACCCCGCACTTCATGTCGCCCGAGCAGGTGCTCGGCCGCTCCGACATCGACCACCGCTCCGATCTCTACTCGGTCGGCGTGATGCTGTTCCAGATGCTCACCGGCCGACTTCCCTTCGAGGCGGACTCCGGCTACTCGATCGGCTATCTGCACCTCACCGCCCCGCCGCCCACCCTCGCCTCCCTGGGCATCGCGGCGGGCCCGATGGTGGAGGCCGTCCTGGCCCGCGCACTGGCGAAGGAACCGGCCCTGCGCCACCCGGACGCGGAGTCGATGCGCGTGGCGCTGAGGGAACCCGTTCCGACACCGCCGCCACGACAGCCCGCCTTCGGGCCTCCTCCACGTCCTGCCTTCGGGCCACCGCGACAGCCCGGTTTCGGTCCACCGCAACAGTCCGCCTTCGGTCCACCGCAGCCGACCACGTTCGGCCCGTCGCAACAGCCCACGTTCGGCCCGTCGCAACAGCCCACGTTCGGTCCATTGCCGCAGCCCACGTTCGTGCCCCCGCAACCGCCTCGGCCCCCGGGGAGCAGGGCCCCCCGAGGCCCGGTGTCCCGGGTCTGCCGACTGGTCCTCGCCTTTGCGCTCCTCCCTTTCATGGGGCTGATGATTTCGCAGATGGACAGCCAGAAGAGCAGCAAATGGGTCCTGGGGATCGGGCTCCTGGTCTCACCGGTGCTGGGACTGTGGCTGTCGTGCTCGGCCGTCACCCGGCGCGGCGGGCGGCTGAACAAGGGGGTCAAGATCTCGGCGACCGTCGGAATCGTCTTTTACGGGGCACTGCTGCTCATCCTTCTGATCGGCACCGTGAACGACCTCTCCTGACCTGGAACGCCTCCTGGGGCGAAGCCCGGAGAGGGCGCTCAACCGGTCCGGGGCCCTGGGGCGGGGATCGTCCCGCCTTCGGTGGCGAGTCGGCACCGGCCGTCTCGGGGGCGTCCGTCTCGAGGGCGTCCGAGAGTTGTCCTGGTGCTGTCACGCTTCGCGGCGCGCTGTTCCGATCGGTGCGCCGCGCGCGCATGGTCTTCTCAGGCGAGGGCGACGACAGCGCCGCCGACACTCCTCGCGTCCCAGGTGGAGGTGCACCATGTGTTCACACCGGTCCTCGTGCCCGTCCGCGGACGCCGCCGTCCCGCACATCGTCTCGGCCCGTCCCGAGCAGGGCTGGAGCCTGCTGTGCAACGGCGCGATCGTCTTCGACGACGGCGGCGAACTGCTCCCCGACGGCAGCGTGATCGCCCCCCACCGGGTGTTCGCCGACGACCTGACCGTGGCGGCCTGAACCTCGTAGCCCCGCGAGGCCCTACGCCAGCACGGCGAAGCCGTCGAGTTCGACCAGCGCCTGTTCGTCCCACAGGCGCACGGCGCCGACGACCGCCATCGCCGGGTAGTCGCGTCCGGCCAACCGCCTCCAGACGCGCCCGAGTTCGTGGGCTCGGGCACGGTAGTCGGCGAGGTCCGTGGTGTACACGGTGACCCGGGCCAGATCGGCGGGGGTGCCGCCGACCGCCTTGAGCGCGGTCAGCAGGTTGGTGAGGGCCCGCTCGAACTGCTCGGGCAGGTCTGCGCCGACGACCGCGCCGCTCGGGTCCAGCGCGGTCTGGCCGGCCAGGAACACCAGGCGCGACCCGGTGGCGACGACGGCGTGCGAGAAGCCGGTCGGCGGGGACAGTTCGGGCGGGTTGACGCGCTCGGCGGTCACTGCGCCTCCAGTCGGTCGTACAACTCCTTGGCGATGATGCCCCGTTGGACCTCGCTCGCGCCCTCGTAGACGCGCGGGGCACGCACCTCGCGGTAGAGGTGCTCCAGCAGGTGGCCGCGCTCCAGCGCCCGCGCGCCGTGCAGTTGGACGGCCGTGTCGACGACGTACTGGGCGGTCTCGGTGGCGAGCAGCTTCGCCATCGCGGCGTGCCGGGGGATGTCGGGTGCGCCGTCGTCGTACGCCGTCGCCGCCGCGTACACCATCAGGCGGGCCGCCTCCGTGCGCAGCGCCATCTCGGCGACCTGGTGGGCGACGGCCTGAAGGTCCCTCAGTTTGCCGCCGAAGGCGTCCCGTCGGGCCGTGTGCAGCAGGGTCGCGTCCAGGGCGGCCTGGGCCATGCCGACGGCGAAGGCGCCGACGCTGGGCCGGAACAGGTTGAGGGTGCCCATGGCGACCCGGAAGCCGCGGTCGGTCCCGCCGAGCACGTCGTCCGCGGTGACGGGTACGGCGTCGAAGTCGAGGGCGCCGATGGCGTGCGGGGAGAGCATGTCCAGGGCGGTGCCGGTGAGTCCGGGGCGGTCGGCGGGGACGAGGAACGCGGTCACGCCGCGGGCGCCCGCGCCGGGGGTGGTGCGGGCGAAGACGGTGTAGAAGTCGGCTTCGGGGGCGTTGGAGATCCAGCACTTCTCACCGGTGAGCCGCCAGCCGGAGGGGCCGTCGGGCTCGGCGGTGAGCGATGCGCCCTCCCGAGCGCCGCCGCCGGAGGCGGCCACCGCGCCCGTCCCGTCCGGTGCCACCCGCACGGCCGACCCCACCGCACCCGTCCCGAACGGTGCCGCCCGGAAGTTCGACGCCCCCGCAGCCGTCCCGTCCGGTTCCGCCCGCAGGGCCGGCGCCATGACGTCCGTCCCGTCCGGCTCCACCCGTACGGCCG
Source organism: Streptomyces sp. NPDC001443 (assembly GCF_053597355.1). Classification (NCBI taxonomy): domain Bacteria; kingdom Bacillati; phylum Actinomycetota; class Actinomycetes; order Kitasatosporales; family Streptomycetaceae; genus Streptomyces; species Streptomyces sp. NPDC001443. The sequence goes on along the minus strand of NZ_JBSFIA010000005.1, from coordinate 39,366 downwards.
ACCCCACCGCGGCCGCCCCGACCGGTTCCGCCCGCAGGGCCAGCGCCGCCGCGTCCGAGCCCGCCCCCGGCTCGCTCAGCGCGAACGCGGCCACCGCGCTGCCGTCGGCCACCCGGGGCAGCCAGCGCTTGCGCTGGGCGGGGGTGCCGTGGGCGTGCACCGGGTGGGCGCCCAGGCCCTGGAGGGCGAGGGCCGTCTCGGCCTCGGTGCAGGCGTACGCCAGGGATTCCCGCAGCAGACAGAGGTCGAGCGCGCCGGCGGTGAACAGGCGGGCCAGCAGGCCCAGTCGGCCGAGCTCCGCGACGAGCGGCCGGTTGACGCGTCCCGGCTCGCCCCGGTCGGCGATCGGGCGCAGCCGTTCGGCGGCCAGGGCGCGCAGTTCGGCACAGCGGACGATATGTTCCGGTTCGAGCGAGAATGCGGGCATCGCCGGTCCTCTCTCCTGACCTGTACGGCCACTCCCACCCCCGACGGTATCGCGTACCGTTGACTGTCGTCACCAAGGCGATACGCTCGTTGCGCGAGCCCACACGACGCCCACGACGGCAAGGGGGCGAACCGCCCATGGCCGGCCCGATCCACTCCGCGCACGTCGACACCTTCGCGCGCGACCACCTCCCGCCGCCCGAGCAGTGGCCCGAGCTCCGCTTCGACCTGCCGGAGCTGTGCTACCCCGAACGGCTGAACTGCGCCGCCGAGCTCCTGGAGAGCGCCGACCCCGACCGCCCGGTGTTCCACACGCCCTCGGCCGGGACGTGGACCTACGGGGAGCTGCGCGCCCGGGTGGACCGGCTCGCCCATCTGCTCACCGGTGACCTCGGCGTCGTCCCGGGCAACCGCGTCCTGCTGCGCGGCCCCACCACGCCGTGGCTGGCCGCCTGCTGGCTGGCGGTGCTGAAGGCGGGCGCGGTCGCCGTCACGGTGCTGGACCGGCAGCGCCCGCACGAGCTGCGCACGATGTGCGAGATCGCGCGGGTCCGGCACGCGCTGTGCGACATCCGGGCCGTCGACGACCTGGCCAAGGCCGAGGTACCCGGCCTGCGGATCACGACGTACGGTGGCGACGGGCTCGACGACCTGCTCAACCGCCCGGCGCCCGCCACCCCGTACCGGGCCGTGGACACGGCGGCCGACGACGTCGCGCTGATCGCCTTCACCTCCGGCACCACCGGCCGCCCCAAGGGTTGCATGCACTTCCACCGGGACGTCCTGGCCGTCGCGGACACCTTCTCCCGGCAGATCCTCCAGCCGCGGCCGGACGACGTCTTCGCGGGCAGTCCCCCGCTCGGCTTCACCTTCGGGCTCGGCGGTCTCGTGGTCTTCCCGATGCGGGCCGGCGCCAGCGCCCTGCTGCTCGAACAGGCCGCACCCCGGGAGCTGCTGCCCGCGATCGCCGAGCACCGGGTCTCCGTGCTGTTCACCGCGCCGACCGCTTACCGCGCGATGCTCGCCGAGCTGGACGGTCACGACGTGTCGTCGCTGCGCCGCTGTGTCTCGGCGGGCGAGAACCTGCCCGCGGCCACCTGGCGGGCCTGGCACGAGCGGACCGGGCTGCGGCTCATCAACGGCATCGGCGCCACCGAGCTGCTGCACATCTTCATCTCGGCCGCGGACGAGCACATCCGGCCCGGCACCACCGGGGTGCCCGTGCCGGGCTGGCACGCGCGCGTACAGGACGAGAGCGGAAACCCGGTCCTCGACGGGGAACCCGGTCTGCTGGCGGTGCGCGGTCCGGTCGGCTGCCGCTATCTCGCCGACCCGCGGCAGCGGGAGTACGTGCGCGACGGCTGGAACATCACCGGCGACACCTACGTGCGCGACCCCGACGGCTACTTCCGCTATGTCGCCCGCGCCGACGACATGATCATCTCGGCCGGGTACAACATCGCAGGACCGGAGGTCGAGGACGCGCTGCTGCGCCATCCGGACGTCGTCGAGGCCGCGGTGGTCGGGCGGCCCGACGAGGCGCGCGGGCAGGTCGTGGTGGCGTACGCCGTGCTGCGGGAGGGCGCGCGGGCGGACGCGGAGGCACTGCGCGCCTTCGTCAGGGAGGAACTGGCCCCGTACAAGTGCCCGCGCGAGTTCGTCTTCCTGGACGCGCTGCCGCGCACGGCGACCGGCAAGCTCCAGCGCTTCCGTCTGCGTACCGACGGTGACCAGCAGTGATGCACCCGCCTGTGGTGCTCCGCGACGACCCGGACGACCTAAGATGATCAACGTGTCCGAGCAGCACGCCCCCCGGTCCCTCATCGTCACGCTCTACGGCGCGTACGGCCGCTTCATGCCCGGCCCGGTGCCCGTCGCCGAGCTGATCAGACTGCTGGCCGCGGTCGGCGTGGACGCGCCCTCCGTCAGGTCGTCGGTGTCCCGGCTCAAGCGGCGCGGTCTGCTGCTGCCGGCCCGTACCGAGCAGGGCGCGGCCGGGTACGAGCTGTCCCCCGAGGCCCGGCAGATGCTGGAGGACGGCGACCGCCGGATCTACGCCGCGGCCCCGCCGGCCGACGAGGGCTGGGTGCTGGCCGTGTTCTCCGTACCGGAGTCGGAGCGGCAGAAGCGGCACGTCCTGCGCTCCCGGCTGGCCGGTCTCGGCTTCGGCACCGCCGCGCCGGGCGTGTGGATCGCCCCGGCCCGGCTGCACGAGGAGGCCCGGCACACGCTCCAGCGGCTGCACCTCGATCCGTACGTCGACTTCTTCCGCGGCGAGCACCTGGGCTTCGCGCCCACCGTCGAGGCGGTCTCGCGCTGGTGGGACCTGGCGGCGATCGCCAAGGAGCACGAGGAGTACCTGGACCGGCACGCGCGCGTGCTGCACGACTGGGAGGGCAGGGCGCAGGCCTCGCCCGAGGCGGCCTACCGCGACTACCTGCTCGCCCTGGACTCCTGGCGCCGGCTGCCCTACACCGACCCCGGACTGCCGGTCCGGCTGCTGCCCGCGGACTGGCCGGGCGAGCGCTCGGCGACGGTGTTCCGGGAGCTGCACGCACGACTGCGGGACACCGGCGCGGAGTTCGTGGGTCTGTGACCGGCCGGGGGCCGGCACACCGTCAAGTACCCAGCGACAGGCGCGGCTTGGGAGCGTCCGTGCGTCCGGTCCGCGGGGGCCGGCTGCCCGCGCGGTAGGGGTCGGGCCAGGCGACGCCCGGACCCTCGTACCCCTGCTCGGCGGCGGCGTGCAACGTCCAGTGCGGATCGTAGAGATGGGGGCGGGCCAGCGCCACGAGGTCCGTACGCCCGGCCAGGATCAGGGAGTTGACGTCGTCCCAGGAGGAGATGGCGCCGACCGCGACGACCGGGATGCCGACCTCGTGCCGGATCCGGTCGGCGAACGGTGTCTGGTACGACCGCCCGAAGTCCGGCTCCTCCTCCGCCACCACCTGGCCGGTCGACACGTCGATCGCGTCGGCGCCGTGCGCGGCGAAGGCGCGGGCGATCTCGACCGCGTCCTCGGCCGTGGTGCCGCCGTCGGCCCAGTCGGTGGCCGAGACGCGCACGGTCATGGGCCGTTCCTCGGGCCACACCCCGCGTACGGCGTCGAAGACCTCCAGCGGGAACCGCAGCCGTTTCGCGAGCGATCCGCCGTAGGCGTCGGTGCGCCGGTTGGTCAGCGGGGAGAGGAATCCGGAGAGCAGATAGCCGTGGGCGCAGTGGAGTTCGAGCAGGTCGAAACCGGCCCGGGCGGCCCGCCAGGTGGCGGCCGTGAACTGCTCTCGGATGTCGGTGAGTTGCGCGCGGGAGAGCTGGCGCGGGGTCTGACTGTCCGGCCGGTACGGCAGCGGCGAGGCGGCCACGAGCGGCCAGTTGCCGTCGGGCAGCGGCTGGTCGATGCCCTCCCACATCAGCCGGGTGGAGCCCTTGCGGCCGCTGTGGCCCAGCTGCACCCCGATGGCGGCGCCCGGCGAGCGCGCGTGCACGAAGTCGGTGATCCGCCGCCAGGCCTCGGTCTGCCGGCCGGTGTAGAGGCCGGCGCAGCCGGGGGTGATCCGGCCCGTCTCGCTCACGCACACCATCTCGGTCATCACCAGCCCCGCCCCGCCCAGCGCCCGGGCGCCCAGGTGGACCAGGTGGAAGTCGCCCGGCACGCCGTCGACCGCCGAGTACATGTCCATGGGGGACACCACGACCCGGTTGGGCAGGGTCAGACCGCGCAGCCGGAAAGGGGTGAACATCGGGGGCGTGCCGGGCGGGCAGCCGAACTCGCGCTCCACGGAGCCGGTGAAGTGGGCGTCGCGCAGCCGCAGGTTGTCGTGGGTGACCCGGCGGCTGCGGGTGAGCAGGTTGAAGGCGAACTGGCGGGGCCGCTGACCGAGGTACAGCCCGACGTTCTCGAACCACTCCAGGCTGGCGCGGGCCGCGCGCTGGGTGGAGGCGACGACGGGCCTGCGCTCCTGCTCGTAGGCGGCGAGGGCTTCCGCCGTCGTGTCCTGTTCGGTCAGGCAGGCCGCCAGGGCCAGCGCGTCCTCGACGGCCAGCTTGGTGCCGGAGCCGATGGAGAAGTGGGCGGTGTGGGCGGCGTCTCCGAGGAGGACGACGTTGCCGTGCGACCAGCGCTCGTTGACCACCGTACGGAAGGTGGTCCACAGGGAGTTGTTCGAACGCAACGGCCGGCCGCCGAGCGCGTCGGAGAAGATCTTGGCGCAGCGGTCGACCGACTCGCTCTCGCCGAGTTCGTCGAATCCGGCCGCCCGCCACACCTCCTCGCGCATCTCCACGATGACCGTCGAGGCGTCGGCGGAGTAGGGGTAGCCGTGCAGCTGCATCACGCCGTGCTCGGTCTCGGCGACCTCGAAGCGGAAGGCGTCGAAGGCGAAGTCCGCGGCGAGCCAGACGTAACGGCAGCGGTGGCCGGTCAGGGTGGGCCGGAAGACGTCGGCGAAGGCCTCGCGGGTGGTGCTGTGCACGCCGTCGGCGGCGACGACGAGGTCGTACGCCTGCGCCAGCCGGGCCGGGTGGGGCGCCTCGGTGCGAAAGCGCAGTTCCACGCCGAGCGAGCGGCACCGCTCGTGCAGGATCTCCAGCAGGCGGCGCCGGCCCAGTGCCGCGAAGCCGTGGCCGCCCGAGCGGTGGCGCACGCCCCGGTGCACGATGTCGATGTCGTCCCAGCGGACGAACTCGGCCTTGAGCGCCTCGTGGACCACCGGGTCCGCGTGCTCGATGCCGCCGAGCGTCTCGTCGGACAGCACGACCCCGAAGCCGAAGGTGTCGTCGGGGGCGTTGCGCTCCCACACGGTGATCTCCCGGGTGGGGTCGAGGCGTTTGAGCAGGGCCGCCGTGTACAGACCGCCGGGCCCGCCGCCGACGACGGCGGCCTTCCGGACCGGCCCGGTCGCCCCTCCCGCCGATTCGCGTGTCACCGCGGACCTCACCTCCCGCGCCACTTGGGCGCGCGCTTCTCGGTGAAGGCCGCGTGGAACTCGGCGTAGTCCTCGCCGTTCATCAGCAGGGCCTGGGTCGAGGCGTCCAGCTCCACCGCCGCCGCCAGCGGCATGTCCAGCTCCGCGGTGAGCAGCGCCTTCGTCTGGGCGTGGGCGAGGGCGGGTCCGTCGGCCAGTCGGCGGGCCAGCGCGTGGGCGGCCTCGGCCGTGCGGCCCTCCTCCGTCAGCTCGCTGATCAGGCCGATCCGCTCGGCCTCGGGCGCGCGCACCGGCTCGCCCAGCATCAGCAGCCGGGTCGCGTGCCCGAGGCCGACGATCCTGGGCAGCAGATAGGCCGCGCCCATGTCACCGCCGGACAGGCCGACGCGGGTGAAGAGGAAGGCGAAGCGGGCGGAGGGGTCGGCGACCCGGAAGTCCGCGGCGAGCGCGAGCACCGCTCCCGCTCCGGCCGCCACCCCGTGCACCGCCGCGATCACCGGGAACGGGCACTCCCGTACGGCCCGGACGACCTGCCCGGTCATCCGGTTGAAGTCGAGGAGCTGGGCGGTGTCCATCGCCAGGGTGGCACCGATGATCTCGTCGACGTCGCCGCCGGAGCAGAAGCCACGCCCCTCCCCGGCCAGCACCAGAGCCTGTACCGACCGCTCCCGGGACAGCTCCGCCAGCAGGTCGCGCAGGTCGGCGTAGGCGCCGAAGGTGAGTGCGTTGAGCTTGTCCGGGCGGGAGAGGGTGACGGTGGCGACGCCGTCGGCGTGCTCGACGCGCAGATGCCGCCAGTCCGGGGTACGGGTGGCGGAGCCGGTGAAGGGACTCATGGGGCGGCCTCCTCGGGCGGGAGCGCGGGCACTGCCTGTCCGGTCTCCACCTCATGAAGCTATCACCGATATCTGACTGTCGTCACGAGTGCGCGATAGCCCGATCTGGTGTCACCGTGTGACCGGATCCCACCTCGCCTGTCACAACCGTCACGGTGGTCACAGGGAATCAATAGCGCGGTAACAATCGGGGCAGTCGTGGGAGACCGGCCGCCGGTCCGGGTAAGCCGCTCGTTGTCGGGGCACGGGCCCCGGCCGACGCCCGTCGTACGTACCTGACGGAGGGCGCCGTACCATTCCTGAGGATTGAAAGCAGGCCGGCCTGATGTCGATCACGTGGTGGCCTGCGCCATGAACGGACTCGCCTTGCACGAACGCCCTTCCGCCTCCGCCTCCTGGCGCATCGCGCTGCCGCACACCGCCGCGGCCGTGCCGGTGGCCCGCGCCCTGGTCCGTACGGCGCTGGCCGAGGCACCGCACGGCGCGGACAGCGACACGGCGGAACTGCTCACCGCCGAGCTGGTGGCGAACGCCGTGGAGCACACCGCGGGGTCCGCTCCGATAGAGCTGGTGGTGGAGCTGCGGCCGTCCGGCTGCCAGGTCGAGGTGCACGACCCCGACCCGGCGCCGCCGCGTGATCTCACCCGGCCCGGCGTCGCGGCGCCGGACCCGTGGCAGGAGCACGGGCGCGGTCTGCTGCTGATCCGCGCCCTGAGCTCGTCCTGCGGTCACCGCCCCACCGACTCCGGCAAGGCGGTCTGGTTCCGGCTGGCTACCGTGCCGCCTCAACGACATCGGCGGTGAGCTCGGCCGTCAGGGTGCCGGTCGCCATGGCCTCGGCGACCTCCGCGGCCGCCGTGGCCTTCGCGGTCACGGCCAGCCTGGAGTGCCGACGGCCGTAGGCGGCGTACACGGCGAGTCCGGCCACCAGGAACACGGCGAACTGGAGCCAGGTCGTCCAGCCCGTCTCGTACATCAGGTAGAGGCAGAAGCCGATGCCGAGCAGGGGCGCGACGGGGTAGAACGGGACCCGGAAGGTCCGGTCGAGGCCCGGCTCGCGGCGGCGCAGCGCGAGGACGGCGAGGTTGACCACGGCCATGACGGCGAGGGTGCCGATGGTGCACAGGTCGACCACGGCGTCCAGCGAGGCGAAGGCCGCCGGGATCGCGAACACGATCGCGATGATCAGGGTGCCGGCCACGGGGGTCGAGGTCCGGGGCGAGACCTTCTCGAAGACGCGCGGGACGAGCCCGTCCCGGGACATCGACATCAGGATGCGGCTCTGGCCGTACATCACCGCGAGCACCACCGAGGCGATGGCTACGACCGCGCCGAAGGCGACGACGGCGCCGCCGATCGTGGAGCCGGTGACCTGGTTGACGACGTACGACAGCGCGGCGGGCCGGCCGCCGACCTCGTGGGCGCCGATCGCGCCGATCGCGGCCAGGGCGACCGCGCAGTACAGCAGGGTCACCACGCCCATGCAGACGAGGATCGCCACCGGGATGTCCCGGCGGGGGTTCTTCGCCTCCTCGCCGGCCGTGGTGATCGCGTCGAAGCCGATGTAGGAGAAGAAGGCGGCCGTGGTGCCCGCGCCGATGCCGCCGAGGCCGGCCGGCGAGAACGGGGTGAGGTTGCCGTCCTTGAAGGCGCTGTAGCCGATGGCGCAGAACGCGAGCAGGATGGTCAGCTTGACCGCGGCCATGGCGGCGGTGGCGCGGGCGCTCTCGCGCACCCCGCGCACCAGCAGCACGCAGGCCATCGCGATGACGATCACGGCGGGCAGGTTGACGGCACCGCCCTCACCGGGCCCCGCGGACAGCGCGGCGGGCAACTGGATGCCGAACAGGCTGTGGAGCAGTTCGTTGACGTACTGGCTCCAGCCGACCGCGACGGCCGAGATGGAGATGCCGTACTCCAGCAGCAGGCACCAGCCGACCAGGAAGGCCGTGGTCTCACCGAGTCCGGCGTAGGCGAAGGAGTACGACGATCCGGAGACCGGGATCGCGCCGCCCAGCTCGGCGAACGAGAGCGCGGTGAAGACGCAGGTGATCGCGGCGAGGACGAAGGAGACGACGACGGCCGGCCCGGCCTGCGCCACCGAGTCGGAGAGCCCGACGAAGATGCCCGTGCCGACGATCGCGCCGACGCCGAAGCAGATGAGCTGGAAGAGGCCCATGGTGCGCTTGAGGCCGTGACCCGCGCGGTCGGCGCCGGATTCGGCGACGAGAAGGGCAGGGGACTTGATGCGAAGCTTGGTCGCGGGAGCGGGCATGCGGGTGGTGCTCGTTTCTGGTGGTGCGGGTGCGACCAGGGGGTACCCCCGCTCGAACGAGGCCGAGCACGCGGGGAGGTCGCGGGGCGGCCGCGAAATGGGTGATTCCGGGCCGCCGTTCAGAATAGGGGCAGATGAGCCGGGGGGCGATGACGGACGCCACAGCCCCTGGGACGGGGCCTAGCCGGCGAGGGTCGCGACCAGGATCGCCTTGATGGTGTGCAGGCGGTTCTCCGCCTCGTCGAAGACGACCGAGTGCTCCGACTCGAAGACCTCGTCGCTCACCTCCAGGTACTCCAGGCCGTGCCGCTCGTGGATGTCGCGACCGACCTGGGTGCCCAGGTCGTGGAAGGCGGGCAGGCAGTGCAGGAACTTCACGTCCGGATTGCCGGTGGCGCGCAGCACGTCCATCGTCACGGCGTACGGGGCGAGGGCCGCGATCCGCTCGTCCCAGACCTCCTTGGGCTCGCCCATGGAGACCCAGACGTCGGTGGCGACGAAGTCGGCGCCCGCGACGCCCTCCGGGAGGTCCTCGGTGAGGGTGACCCGGGCACCGCTGGCGTCGGCCAGCTCACGGGCCCGGTCGACGATCTCCTGGGCGGGCCAGTACGCCTTCGGCGCGACGATCCGTACGTCCATGCCGAGCAGGGCGCCGGTGATCAGGTAGGAGTTGCCCATGTTGAAGCGGGCGTCGCCGAGGTAGGCGAAGGCGATCTCCGTCAGGGGCTTGCTGCTGTGCTCCGTCATGGTCAGCACGTCGGCGAGCATCTGGGTGGGGTGCCAGTCGTCGGTGAGACCGTTGTAGACGGGCACGCCCGCGTACCGCGCCAGTTCCTCGACCCCGGCCTGACTGTCGCCGCGGTACTGGATCGCGTCGAACATGCGGCCGAGGACGCGCGCGGTGTCCCGTACCGACTCCTTGTGGCCCATCTGCGAGCCGGACGGATCGAGGTAGGTCGTCGAGGCGCCCTGGTCGGCGGCGGCGACCTCGAACGCACAGCGCGTGCGCGTCGAGGTCTTCGCGAAGATCAGCGCGATGTTCCGGCCCCGCAGGTACCGCGTCTCGGTCCCGGCCTTCTTGGCGGCCTTCAGCTCGGCGGACAGTTCGATCAGACCGCGGAACTCGTCCCCGGTGAAGTCCAGTTCCTTGAGGAAGTGGCGGCCGGCGAGGGCGGACGGGACTGTCGCCATGGGGGCGCTCCAACGGGTGCGGGTGCAGGGACAGGAACGGATGGAATTCTATACGACATTCGGCATTTCTATACACGCCCTGCTCCGCACCCGCTCCCGCACCCTCCGCCACACCCCCTCTACACGGCGTCCCGCTCCACCGGGCAGCTCATACAGCGCGGCCCGCCCCTCCCCCGCCCCAGCTCGCTGCCCGGGATCTCGATCACCTCGATGCCCTGCTTGCGCAGATGGGTGTTGGTGGTGGCGTTGCGCTCGTAGGCGACGACGACACCCGGTTCGACGGCGAGGACGTTGCAGCCGTCGTCCCACTGCTCGCGCTCGGCGGCGTGCACGTCCTGGGTGGCGGTCAGCACCCGGATCTCGCTCAGCCCGAGGGCGGCGGCGATCGCGCGGTGCATGTGCTCGGGCGGATGGTCGGTGACCTTCACCTCCTTCTCGCCGGAGCCCGGTTCGATGGTGTACGAGCGGAGCATGCCGAGTCCGGCGTACTGGGTGAAGGTGTCGCCGTCGACCATCGTCATCACGGTGTCGAGGTGCATGAAGGCGCGCCGCTTCGGCAGGTCGAGGGCCACGATCGTGCGGGCGGAGCCGGCGGCGAACAGCTTGTGCGCGAGCATCTCCACGGCCTGGGGCGTGGTGCGCTCGCTCATGCCGATGAGCACGGCGCCGTTGCCGATCACCAGGACGTCCCCGCCCTCGATGGTGGAGGGGTAGTCGGCCTGCCCCTCGGACCAGAGGTGGAACCGCTCGTCACGGAAGAGCGGGTGGTGCCGGTAGATCGCCTCGAAGTGGACGGTCTCGCGCTGCCGGGCCGGCCAGCGCATGGCGTTGATGGAGACGCCGTCGTAGATCCAGGCGGAGGTGTCCCGGGTGAACAGGTGGTTGGGCAGCGGGCCGAGCAGGAAGTCGTCCAGCTCCATGGCGTGGAAGCGCACGGAGGCGGGCTCCTGGTGCGCATCGAGGAACTCCCGCTTGGTCGCCCCGCCGACGAGGGCTTCGGCGAGCTCGCCGGGGGGCAGGGTCGCGTAGGCGGCGCGCAGGTGGTCGGTGGCGAGCGGGCCGTACTCCTTCTCGTCGAAGACGCGGTCGAGGACCAGTTCCCGAGCCTCCGGGATCGCCAGGGTCTCGGTGAGCAGGTCGCCGAAGAGGTGGACGACGACGCCGCGGTCGCGCAGCACGTCCGCGAACCCGTCGTGCTCGGCGCGCGCCCTGCGCACCCACAGCACGTCGTCGAAGAGGAGGGCGTCCTTGTTGCTGGGGGTGAGCCTCTTGAGCTCTAGGTCCGGCCGGTGCAGGATCACGCGGCGCAGCCGTCCGGTCTCGGAGTCGACATGGAATCCCATGCCTCCATCCTGACCACCGGGGGCCGCCCTGACCCTCCCCTCCCCCATTTCCCCTCCCCTTCTTCTCGTCCTCTTGACGATAAACAGGCCCCTCCTTTATCGTCTTGATGACGAGAAAAAGGGGAGGGGATCGCACATGGCCGACATCACCCGGCGCCTGGGCTGGCGTCATCTGCGCGGCGCGCCGACGGCGCACATCCGGTACCACCGCTCGGGCAAGCCCGTGCACGACGGCCCGGGACTCAGCTTCTGGTTCCGCCCGCTGACGGCCGCGATATCCGAGATCCCGGTCGACGACCGGGAGTTGGCCATGACGTTCCACGCCCGCACCTCCGACTTCCAGGACGTGGCCGTCCAGGCGACCGTCACGTACCGGATCGGCGACCCGGCCGTCGCGGCCGCCCGTCTGGACTTCTCGATCGACCCGGACACCGGCGGGTGGCGGGGTGCCCCGCTGGAGCAGCTCGGCACGCTGCTGACCGAGACGGCCCAGCAGCACGCGCTGGACGTACTGGCCCGTACGCTGCTGTCGTCGGCGCTGGTGGACGGGGTGGCGGCGGTGCGCGAGCGGATCGCGGAGGGGCTGGGCGCCGAGCCACGGCTGCCCGCCACCGGCATCGAGGTGGTGGCCGTCCGGGTGATGGCGCTGCGCCCGGAACCGGAGGTGGAACGGGCGCTGCGCACCCCGGCCCGTGAGCAGATCCAGCAGGAGGCCGACCGGGCGACCTACGAGCGGCGGGCCGTGGCCGTCGAACGCGAGCGGGCCATCGCCGAGAACGAGCTGGCCAGCCAGATCGAACTCGCCCGGCGCGAGGAGCAGTTGGTCGACCAGCGCGGTACGAACGCGCGGCGCGAGGCGGAGGAGCACGCGGCCGCCGACGCGGTACGGGCCGGCGCGGAGGCCGCCCGTGCGGTACGGCTGGCGGAGGCCGAGGCGGCCCGCACGGTCAAGCTCGCCGAGGCCGAGGCGACCCGTGCGGTACGACTGGCCCGCGCCGAGGCCGAGGGCGCGCGCGAGGTCGGCGAGGCGCGGGCGCAGGCCCAGGCGGCCTGGCTGCGGGTGCACGCCGAGGTGGACGTGGCCACGCTGCACGCGCTCACCGGGACGCGGCTGGCCGAGAACCTGCCGCGCATCGACAGCGTGACGGTGTCGCCGGACGTGCTGACGGGCCTGCTGGCCCGGCTCGGTTCGCAGGACCGGGAGTGAGCCTCGCCCCGCGTGCCGTGATCGTCCACCGCACCACGGAGTACGAGGAGTTGGTGGCCCGGCACGGCACGCACGGCCAGGCCGCCTTCTTCCTCGCCTCCCGCGGCCGTGACATCGAGGAGGTCGCCGAACGGCACCGCCGGACCCGGCGGGCCCTGGCCGAGGTCGCCGCGGCGGTGCCGCTGACGTGGCGTCAGGCCCGGGTGGAGCGCGCCGACCTGGACCGGTTCCTGTTCGCCGCCGAGGACGTCGTCGTGGTGGTCGGGCAGGACGGTCTGGTGGCGAACGTCGCCAAGTACCTCGCCGGGCAGCCCGTGGTGGGCGTCGACACCGACCCCGGACGCAATCCGGGCGTGCTCGTACGGCACCGGGCGCGGGACACCGCCGCGCTGCTGCCGGCCGCCCTCGCCCGGGGCGCCGGTTCCGGCACCGGCTCCGGCACCGAGGAACTCACCATGGTCGAGGCCGTCGCGGACGACACCCAACGGCTGGTGGCCCTCAACGAGATCTATCTGGGTCCGCCCGGTCACCAGACCGCCCGCTACCGCCTGGGTCTCGACGGCGACAGGGGTGCCGTCGAGGCCCAGGCCTCCTCCGGGGTGCTGGTGGGGACCGGGACGGGGGCGACCGGCTGGCTGCGGTCGGTGTGGCAGGAGCGCGGCGCGGACCTGCGGCTGCCCGGTCGCACGGAGGACCGCCTGCTGTGGTTCGTCCGCGAGGCCTGGCCCTCGCCCGCCACCGGCACCTCGATGGTCGCGGGCGAGCTCACGGCCGACGGCCGACTGCGGATCACCGTCGAGTCGGAACGCCTGATCGCCTTCGGCGACGGAATGGAGACGGACTCGCTGGAACTGACCTGGGGGCAGTCGGTGCGGGTGGGGGTGTGCGCGGAGCGGCTGCGACTGGTGGGGTGACCCTCGCCCACCCGGCGGCTGTCCGACGAATGCCCCGCGGATGCCCCGCGGATGCCCGACGGCTGCCCGACGGGCGAGAGTCACCCGCCGGGCAGCCACCCGGCACCTTTCACAGCCGCGGGTCCACCGGCTCCGACTCCAGGGCCAGCACTCCGAACACCGCCTCGTGCACCCGCCACAGCGGCTCGCCCTCCGCCAGCCGGTCCAGGGCCTCCAGACCGAGCGCGTACTCGCGGATCGCGAGGGAGCGCTTGTGGTTCAGGAACCGCCCGCGCAGCCGGGCCAGGTTGTCGGGTCGGGTGTACTCCGGACCGTAGATGATCCGCAGGTACTCGCGTCCCCGGCACTTGATGCCGGGCTGCGCCAGGCGCCCCTCGCCGGTGCGCACCACCGCGCCGAGCGGCTTGACGACCATGCCCTCGCCGCCGCGGCCCGTCATCTCCAGCCACCAGTCGACACCTGCCTGCACCGACTCCGGGTCCCCGGTGTCGACGTACAGGCGCCGGGTGGTGTGCAGCAGTCCGGTGCCGTCGTGCTCGACGAGCCGGTCGAGCAGGGCGAGCTGTTCGTCGTGCGGGAGCGCGGCGAGGCTGCGGCCCTGGACGGCCAGGAGCTGGAACGGCGCCAGCCGGACGCCGTCGAGGCCGTCCGTGGTCCAGCAGTAGCGGCGGTAGGCGTCGGTGAACGCGGCCGCGTCCGCGGCCCGTTCGCGCTGGCGGGCCAGCAGGTCGGTGACGTCGACGCCCCGGGCGGCCGCGCCCTCCAGCGCGGCCAGCGCGCCAGGGAACACCGCCCCGGAGGCGGCGCCCACCGCCGCGTACTGGCTGCGCAGCAGCCCCTGCGCCTTCAGCGACCACGGCATCAGCTCGGCGTCGAGCAGCAGCCAGTCCGTGTCGAACTCCGTCCACAGCCCGGCCGCGTCGATCGCCGACCGCAGCCGGCCGAGGACCGCCTCGGTGACCGAGGGGTCGTCGAAGAACGGGCGGCCGGTACGGGTGTACAGGGAGCCCGTCGGACCCGCCCCGACACCGAAGCGCTTCTGCGCCGCCCCCGCGTCCCGGCAGACCAGGGCCACCGCCCGCGAGCCCATGTGCTTCTCCTCGCACACGACCCGCTCGACGCCGTCCTCGCGGTACTGCGTGAACGCCTCGACGGGGTGCTCCAGATAGCCTTCGACGTGCGAGGTGGCCGTCGGCGCCATGGTCGGCGGGAGGTACGGCAGCAGCCGCGGGTCCACCGCGAAGCGGCTCATGACCTCCAGGGCGGCGGCCGCGTTCTCCTCACGGACCGCCACCCGGCCGGCGTACCGGGTCTCGACCGCGCGTCGGCCGTGCACGTCCGCCAGGTCCAGCGGGCGTCCGTCGTGACCGCCCGGCGCCTCGCTGCGCAGCGGCTTCGTCGGCTCGTACCAGACCTGTTCGGCCGGTACGTCGACCAGTTCGCGCTCCGGCCAGCGCAGCGCGGTGAGCTTGCCGCCGAAGACGGCGCCGGTGTCCAGGCAGATGGTGTTGTTCAGCCAGGTGGCCGTCGGGACGGGGGTGTGGCCGTAGACCACGGCCGCCCGGCCCCGGTAGTCCTCGGCCCACGGGTAGCGCACCGGCAGGCCGAACTCGTCGGTCTCGCCGGTGGTGTCGCCGTACAGCGCGTGCGAGCGGACCCGGCCGGAGGTGCGGCCGTGGTACTTCTCCGGCAGGCCGGCGTGGCAGACCACCAGCCGGCCGCCGTCGAGGACGTAGTGGCTGACGAGCCCGTCGATGAACTCCCTTACCTGCTGCTTGAACTCCTCGCTCTCGCCCGCCATCTGGTCGATCGTCTCGGCCAGGCCGTGGGTGTGCTGGACGTTGCGGCCCTTGAGGTGACGCCCGTACTTGTTCTCGTGGTTGCCGGGCACGCACAGGGCGTTTCCGGAGCCGACCATGGACATCACCCGGCGCAGCACGCCGGGGCTGTCCGGGCCGCGGTCGACGAGGTCGCCGACGAACACCGCCGTGCGGCCGTCCGGGTGCACGCCGTCGACATAGCCCAGCCGGGTGAGCAGGGACTCCAGTTCGGCCGAGCAGCCGTGGATGTCTCCGACGATGTCGAAGGGGCCGGTGAGGTGGGTGAGGTCGTTGAACCGCTTCTCGGTGACGACGGTGGCGTGGTCGATCTCCTCCACCCCGCGCAGCACATGCACCTTGCGGAAGCCCTCGCGCTCCAACTGCCGCATTGAACGGCGCAGTTCGCGGATGTGGCGCTGGATCACCCGGCGCGGCATGTCGGCCCGGTCGGTGCGGGCCGCGTTGCGCTGGGCGCACACCTCCTCCGGGACGTCCAGCACGACGGCGATGGGCAGCACGTCGTACTTCCTGGCGAGGTCGATCAGCTGACGCCGGGAGTCCTGTTGCACGTTGGTGGCGTCGACGACCGTGCGCCGGCCCGCCGCGAGCCGCTTGCCCGCGATGTAGTGCAGGACGTCGAAGGCGTCCCGGCTGGCGCTCTGGTCGTTCTCGTCGTCGCTGACCAGACCGCGGCAGAAGTCGGAGGAGATGACCTCGGTGGGCTTGAAGTGGCGTCGGGCGAAGGTGGACTTGCCCGAGCCGGACGCGCCGACCAGGACGACGAGGGAGAGGTCGGTGACGGGCAGGGTGCGCCCCTGTCGGTTCTCGGTCATGCCGCCTTCGCCTCCTTCGCTTCGGTGTCCCGCATCCGGAACACGGCCATCTGCGTGGGCGGCCCCACCTCGGGGTCGTCCGGTCCGACCGGCTCGAACTCCACCTGGTAGCCGTGCCGTTCGGCCACGGCGTGCGCCCAGGTGCGGAACTCCTCGCGCGTCCACTCGAAGCGGTGGTCGCCGTGCCGGACGTGTCCGGCCGGGAGGGTCTCCCAGCGGACGTTGTACTCGACGTTCGGGGTGGTCACGAGGACCGTGCGCGGACGTGCCGCGCCGAACACCGCGTATTCCAGGGCGGGCAGCCGGGGCAGGTCGAGGTGCTCGATCACCTCGCTCAGCACGGCGGCGTCGTACCCCTTGAGCCGGTTGTCGGTGTAGGCGAGCGAGCCCTGGAGGAGCTGGACGCGCGCGGCCTGCCGCTCCCCCATCCGGTCCAGCTTCAGCCGCCGGGCGGCGATGGTCAGCGCCCGCACCGAGACGTCCACGCCCACGATCTGAGTGAACCGCGGGTCCTTCAGCAGCGCCTGGACCAACTGGCCCTGCCCGCAGCCGAGGTCGAGGACCCGGGCCGCACCGGACTCGGTCAGCGCGGTGACGATCGCGTCGCGGCGCTGCACGGCCAGCGGGGTCGGCTTCTCCTCCGTCTCGGCCTCGGCCGCCACGGCGTTGTCGATCTCCTCGACCGCGCTGTCGTCGGCCTCCGCGAGTCGCACCAGCTCCAGCCGCTCCATCGCCTCCCGGGTCAGCGACCAGCGGCGCGACAGATACCGGCTGGTGATCAGCTTCTGCTCGGGGTGGTCGGGCAGCCAGCCCTCGCCGGCCCGCAGCAGCTTGTCGACCTCGTCGGGGGCGACCCAGTAGTGCTTGGCGTCGTCGAGGACGGGCAGCAGGACGTAGAGGTGACGCAGGGCCTCGGCGAGGGTCAGCGTCTGCGACGCGAGCACCAGGTGCACGTACCGCGAGTCGCCCCACTCCGGGAACTCGGTGTCCAGGGCCACCGGCTCGGCGGTCACCGTCCAGCCGAGCGGTTCGAAGAGGCGTCCGACCAGGCCGGGGCCGCCGCGGGCGGGCAGCGCGGGCACCTCGATGCGCAGCGGCAGGGGCTGCCCGGCCCGCTCGGGCAGGGCGTTGCACACACCGCGCATCGCGCTGGAGAACACCGCGCTCAGCGCGACCGCGAGCAGCGAGGAGGCCGCGTACGGGCGGTCGTTGACGTACTGCGCGAGCGCCGCGTCGGGTGCGCCGCCGCGCCCCTTGCCCTTGCCGCGCCGCACCAGCGCCACCGTATCGACCTCCAGCAGCAGCGCGGCCGTGCAGCGCTCGTCGTGCGCCTCGGGGTAGAGGACGTGCGCGGTGCCGTAGGAGGTCGAGAACGCCTGCGATTTCCCGGGATGCTTGTGCAGCAGGAACCCTAGGTCGGTCGCGGGGCGCTCCTCGGTGCCGGTGGTGCTGATCGTCAGGAACATACGGTCGATTCTCCCGGGCGAAACAGCTCGCGACCACCGGTTTTCCCGTGCTCGGGCACCGAAGGGCGCGGGGCTGCCGGCGTCGGCGAGCGCGGGGCGACCGGCGGCAGAGTCCACCGGACCCGAGCCGTCGGGCCGCGGAGACCACCGGGCCCGAGCCGTCGGGCCGCGGAGACCACCGGGCCCGAGCCGTCGGGTCCGGCCGCCCGCGAGCCGTTCCCCCGCCGGCCGCGCCCACCCCACTACGGCAGCTGCGTCTGCACCTGGGACGAGATCAGCTCCAGGTGGTCCAGGTCGTCGAGGTCCAGCATCTGGAGGTACATCCGCCGGGAGCCGATCTCCGCGTAGCGGCCGATCCGGTCGACGACCTCGGCCGGCGAGCCCGCCAGACCGTTGACCTTGAGCTCGTCGACCTCGCGGCCGATCGCGGCGGCGCGCCGGGCGACCTCCTGGTCGTCCCTGCCGACGCAGACCACGAGCGCGTTGGAGCAGACGAGGTCGTCGGCCGCGCGGCCGGCCTCCACCGCGGCGGCCCGCACCCGGCCGAACTGCCGCGCGCTGTCCTCGACCGAGCCGAAGGGCATGTTGAACTCGTCCGCGTACTGGCCTGCCAGCCGCGGCGTCCGGGTCGCGCCGTGGCCACCGATCAGCACCGGGATCTTCCGCTGCGCGGGCTTGGGCAGCGCGGGCGAGTCGGTGAGGTCGTAGTACGTGCCGTGGAAGTCGTAGGACTTGCCGGGCTCCGTCGCCCACAGTCCCGTGACGATCTCCAGCTGCTCCTCGAGACGGCCGAACTTCTCCTTCGGGAACGGAATCCCGTACGCCGTGTGCTCCTCCTCGAACCAGCCCGCGCCCAGGCCGAGTTCGACGCGGCCGCCGGACATCTGGTCGACCTGCGCGACCTGGATGGCGAGCACTCCGGGCAGCCGGAAGGTGGCGGCGGTCATCAGCGTGCCGAGCCGGATGCGCTTGGTCTCGCGGGCCAGGCCCGCGAGGGTGATCCAGGCGTCCGTGGGGCCGGGGAGGCCGTCGACGGAGCCCATCTTGAGGTAATGATCAGACCGGAAGAATGCGTCGAAGCCGAGGTCCTCGGTCGCCTTCGCCACGGTGAGCAAGGTGTCGTAGGTCGCCCCCTGCTGGGGCTCGGTGAAGATGCGAAGATCCATACCTCCATCCTGCACTCCACGGGGCACTCCGGCCCCATCAGGCCCTCCGCCGGCTCCGCGGCGTCAGCGCTCCGGCAGCACCTGGTCCCGGAGCTGGTCCCGGTCGGCCAGCTTGCGCAGCATCTCCCGGACCCGGTCCCGGGATTCGTCCGCCGCGTCGATCGCCTCCATGCACTGCCAGTACGTTCCCTCGTCGTCCGCGCCGCTCGCGACGCCGACCAGGGCGATACCGACCTCGGCCAGCAGTACGCCGAGGCTGAGCAGTGCCTGACGGGCGTCGTCCAGTTCGGTCAGCCGAGCGGCGCGCAACTCCCCGAGATCGAGCTCCGGCGCCTCCAGCACCCCACAGCCCCTGCCCGCCAGCTCCGTCAACCCCAGTGCCTCACCGCGCAGTTCGGGCGGCCCCGAGACCGCCAGCCGACTGCCGATCGCCTGCGCCAGAGCCTGCGCCTGCCACACCTCCGTCAAGATCTCAGGTACTCCGCTGCTCCCGGCGAGAGCACGTCTGCTCGTCAGGATGAGCCGCACCGCCTCCATGGCCTTCCCCCGTCCGCCGGGACGTGTTGTCAGCACGTCCGCCCGAACTTCGTTGTCCACTACCCAGAGTGAAGTGTTGTGGGACGAAAAGCCAGAGGAAGGCGGAAATCTGTGGACAACAAATCGATTTCGAGCAGGCGAACAACTCCGGAGAGTGAAAACGGATCGTGCGGCTCCCGCATGCCCGGATGGGCCGCGGTCACCGCTCCCCAGGCGCCGGGAACCGCTCCTCGTTCCGGTCGATCTTCGCGTCCAATGCCGCCAGCGCGTCGATCCCGAGCACCTCGCACAGTTGCAGCAGATAGGCGAGCACGTCGGCCACCTCGTCCGTGACCCGGTGCGCGGTGTCGGGGTCGTCCATGACGCGCGCCGACTCCTCCGGCGTCAGCCACTGGAAGATCTCCATCAGTTCGGAGGCCTCCACGCTGAGCGCGGCGACCAGGTTCTTCGGGGTGTGGTACGGCTGCCAGTCGCGCGCCGCCGCGAACTCGGCCAGTCGGCGTTGCAGTGCGGCCACGTCCAGGTGCTGGGGCTCTTTCGTCACGGGTCCAGATGTACCACCGTCACTCCCGCCGTCCCCACGGCCCACGAGGCGTCGTTCACCGTCCCGACGCAGCGCAGATGCCCGATCCCGCCCGTCCGCGCCGCCAGCCGCAGCAGTTCGGCGCGCTGCCGTCCGTCCAGGGCCCGGTCGAAGCCGTCGGCGAGCACGGTGAGCGTCTGGAACGCGGCGGGCACCTCGCGGGCCGGGTCGACCTCGAGCACGCCGGGGCCGGTCAGCAGCACCAGGGCGAGGGCGAGGTACCGCAGCTCGCCGTCACCGAGCCGGTCGAGCCGGGTGCGGATGCCGTCGCCCCGGTCCAGCAGGGCGTGGACCGTACCGCCGGGCAGCCGTTCGGCGACGACCCCGGCGACGGGTCCCGCGCACCCGGCCCGGACCGCCGCGACGAACTGCCCGTGCCGCCGCCCGCATTCGGCCTGGGTGCGCCACAGGACGTCGGCGAGGTTGGCGCAGTCGCCGAGCAACCGGCCGGAACCGACCGGTACGGGGGCACGCATCCGCTCCGGCCGGGGGTCGCAGGGGAAGACGGAACGCAACGCGACGACCATCTGCTCGGCGGCGGCGAGCACTTGGCGCTGCCCGTCCGTCTTGCCCGCCACCCGCAGCGGCAGCAGCGCGGTGCCGAGCAGGTCGTCCGGGAGCGGGGCCCGGGTCACCGGCGCGGACCCGGCCGTGTGCCACGCGGCCTGCACGGTGCGCCGTCCGGGGTCGCGCAGGGCGGTCTCCAGCAGGACCAGCCCGCCGGCCGTCAACCGCTCCCCGACGATGCGCAGTTCGGGCTCGGCCTGGACGGCCAGGTCGAGCCGGACCGGCCCCTGCGGCCCGTCAGCCGTACAGCCGATGCGAAAGCCGCGGCGCCGCTGGGCGTCCGGCCGGGCCCGTTCGGGTACGCAGGCGGCCGGGTCGGCGAACACCTCGGCGAGTTCGGCGCCGCCGCCGAGCCGGGCAAGCGCCTCGTAGGCCCGTAACGCGGTCGACTTGCCGCTGCCGCTGGGCCCGGCCAGGAGGGTGAACGGCCCGAGCGGGAACCCCGCGCGCCGATGGCCCGCGAAGGCGGACAGCCGCAGTTCGGTGAGGTGCGGCCGGCCCACAGGACCCTGACCGGCTCGAACCGCGGCCGGACCGGCGTCCGGAGCCGGAACGGCGGTCACCGAGGACGGGGAGGACGGGGAGGACGGGGAGGGAACGGGCAGCGCGGCGAAGGCGGCGGACGACGCGGCGGGAACCGCAGGCGCGAAAGGAGCAGAGGAAACGGAGGGGGCGGAGGGGACAGAGGAGGTAGAGGAAACGGAGGGGGCGGAGGGGACAGAGGAGGTAGAGGAAACGGAGGGGGCGGAGGGGACAGAGGAGGTAGAGGAAACGGAGGGAGCGGAGGGAGCGGAAGGTCCCGAAGGCACGGACGGCAGGGAACGCGGAGCCATATCCGGACGGTAAGACTCCGCAGCCGGCGGAACCGTTCCGCCCAGAACGTCTTCCCACGATCGGGGGACCGTCCTCAGTTCTCGGAGACGCCCGCGCCCTCCATGAGCCCGCTCACCTCGGTCCCGGGCGGAGTCAACAGGAACACGTTCCGGTCGACCCGGTGCATCCCGCTCGCCAGGCCGAAGACGACACCCGTGCTGAAGTCCAGCACCCGCTTGGCGACCTCGGTCTCCGCTCCGGTCAGGTCGAGCAGTACCGGGATGCCCGACATCAGCGTCTCGGCGACCTCGCGGGCGTCGGCGAAGACATTGATCCTCAGGACGACGAACCGGCGCCGGGTCTCCGTCGCGGCGTCGGGCAGCGCCCGGTGGTCCACGGCGGACGGCCACGCGTCCCGGCCTCTCAGCGGAACGACCTGGGCGAGACCCTCCCACTGTTCATCGGTGGCGTCGTAACGGCTCACCGGATCCCCCCGATCTCACTCGTAGTCATTGCCTGCACCAGCCATTCTTACTCCAAGTCACCCGTTCGGCCCAACTACGACACGGTGCGCGACCGGCCGATTCCCGTCCGCCGCGGCCTCTTAGAGCTCCGAACAAAAGTGGGGTCCGATCAGCGGGCGGTGTCCGGTGCGTGCGATCGCAAGGCGCCGGAAGGTCCTTGTAGCGGAGCTACCAGGGCCTTTCGGCAACGCCGCTGGGGGTCCCCCCTCTGGGGGAGCGCGTGCCGGGCGCCACCCGCCGGGCCCCACTTTTGTTCGGAGCTCTTACCGCCCTCACACCCGGCTCTTCACGTCCGGCGACCCTCCGCTCACCCGGAGCGACTACCGTCCAGTCGCGTGCATCTGGCAGAAAAACCGCTGGTGACACCGGGCCGGCGGACACAGTCGGCGGTGTCCGCCGCTCCGGAGTCCCCCGCACAATGGCACCGCGTGCTCACCCTCCTGGCCGACGTCAGTCTCTTCATCGGTACGCGGTCGGTGTGGACGAGCGCGGCGAGCCACCGCCTGGCCGTGGCCGCCGTGATCTCGGTCTGCTACGCCTCGATCCTGGCGTGCGGGGTGCTGGTGCTGGTGGTGCGCCGCACCCGGACGCTGGCGCGCGTGGACCTGTGCGTGCTGCTGACCGCGGCGACCCTCACCCTGTGCGCGTGGAGCATGACGCACAACGGCGGCGACGAGGCGGTCCTCACCACCCAGGCCGCACGGGAACTGGTCGCGGGCCACGCCGTCTACGGACAGCCCTGGCCGTGGCTGTTCACCCACGGGGTCGCGGTCACCCCGACGGTGACCGGCGGCTACGACTTCACGTACGGCTATCCGCCCCTCGCCCCGCTGCTGACCGCGCCGCTGCTGTGGCTGGGACACGCCGGCACCCCGGCCACCGCCATGACCACCTGCGCGCTCATCGTCTCCGCGGCGACCACCTGGCGGATGCTGCCGGTGCCGTGGCGGTCGGCGGCGACCATGCTGTTCCTCGGCTTCGCCTTCCTGCCGTCGTACGCCCGGCTCGGCTATCCGGCGATCCTGGCCCTGGCGCTGCTGGTGCCGGTGGTGGTGCGCTGGCCGCGGATCGGGCAGGGCGGCCGGCTCGGCGCCGCGGGGCTCGCGCGGGCCGCCTGTCTCGGCGCGGCCTGCGCGGCGCAGCAACTGCCCTGGTTCGTGACACCGTTCCTGCTCGCCGGGATCTACGCGGTGCGCCGCGGCGAACTGGGCCGGCGGGCGGCGGCGAACGTACTGCTGCGGGTGACCGGGGTCGCCGTGACCGTATGGCTGCTGATCAACGCGTACTTCGTCGTGCGCGCGCCCGGCGCCTGGCTGGGCGGCATCGCCCTGCCGCTGACCCAGGGCGCGGTGCTGCACGGCCAGGGCCTGGTCGGTGTGTCGCTGTACCTGACCGACGGCAGCGACCGGCTCGACTGGTACGGGCACGCGAGTCTGCTGCTGGCCGCCGCGCTGCTCGCGCTGTTCGTGCTGTTCGTGCGGCGGCTCGGACCGGCCGCCACCGTGCTGCCCTGGTGCGCGTTCTATCTGGCGACGCGCTCCCAGGACGGCTACTACCTGATGATGACTCCGCTGTGGCTGGCGGCCGCGATCACGGCGCCTCCGGCGGAGTTCAGCCGTGCGTGGCAGCCGCGCCCGCGCCCGTTGCGCCGCCTGCCCGGCGGGCCGGCGCGGGCCGCCGTCGCCCTGCTGGTGCTCGCCCCGGCCCTGGCGTGCGCGCTCTGGGCGGCGACCGGGGCGCCGCCGCTGCGGATGCGGGTCACCGCGGAGCGGCGGGTATCGGCGACCGCGGTGTCCATGCTGCGGCTGCGCGTCACCAACACCGGGGACAGCGCGCTCAGTCCGCACTTCACCCTGACCACGGGCCAGGGCATGAGCAAGTACTGGTCGATCACGCGGGGGCCGGCGACCCTGCCCGCCCACACCACGGCCGAGTACGAACTCCGGCCGCCCACCGGCCGGTTCCACCTTCCTCGACCGGGCGTACGGATCCGGTTGCGCGCCTTCACACCCGCGCCGCAGACCCTGTCGAGCGCGGACGTACGGCTCACGCGGGGCGGGTGAGTTCGAGAACGGCCCCCGGTCGGCAGATCAGGAGGCCCGGGTGAAGCGGAGCGTCGTGGTGACCGTGGTCAGGCCGCGAATCATGCCCAGTTGGTTCCAGCCCATACCGAACTCCGCCCGGTCCACCGTGAATTCGGCGGCCAGCGTGAGCGCCTCGGCGTCCGCCGCGGTCACTCGGGCCGGGAAGGACAGCGGCCGGCTGATGCCGCGCACGGTCAGCTGACCAGACACCTCCACCGCGCCGTCCCCGTCACCGCCCCGCTCGACGTGGCGCGCCACGAAGGTGATCTCCGGGTGGTTGTCGGCGTCGAAGAGGTCGGCGGACCGCAGGTGGGTGTCGCGCTTGGCGTTCTTGGTGTCCAGGGAGGCGACGTCCAGGGTGAGGGCGCCGGTGGCGGTGCCGTCGGCGGCGACCTCGCCCTGACCGGTCACGGCGCCGAAGACGCCCTTGACGGTGACCAGGCCCCACATCGTCCGGTGCCGGAGTTCGACGGCGGAGGCGCTCGGGTCGAGCTGCCAGAGTCCGGTTTCCACGGCGACGGTCATGATCCTTCTCCAGGTGGTCCAAATTTGGATGTTCGAGGTCCGCCACAGTAGCCGGACATCCAAATTTGAACAACCCACTGATCCAAAAATGGACAACAGGTAGACTCGACCTCATGGCAGTCCCCGATGAGCAGCCCACCGACCTGCCCACCGACCTGCCCGAATGCCCGTCCATGCAGGGCGGCACGGGACTGCTCCCCGCCGAGCTGCGCGCCTGGATGCTGCTGCTCGCCGCGACGGGGGCGGTGGAACAGCGGCTGCGTACCGTGGTCAAGGAGCGGCTCGACGTCTCGCACGACGAGTTCCTGGTGCTGTGCCTGCTGGCGGAGATGCCCCGGGAAGGCATCCGGATGACCCGGATCGCGGACCTCCTGGGCCGCCCCAAGACCCGGCTCACCTACCAGATCGCCTGCCTCCAGCACGCCGGACTCGTCACCCGCAGATCGGTCCACGACGACCGGCGCGGCGTCGAGGTCGCCCTCACCGAGAAGGCCCGCCGACTGCTGCGGGAGGCCTCGGACCCGCTCGCCGAGACGGTGACCCAGGCGCTCGCCGGCGTCATGGGACCGGAGCAGCGCGAGGCGGTGTGCGGGCTGCTGCCCGGCCTCGACGACGGGAGCGGCCGGAGCACCACGACACCGTAGGCACCCCGCCCGCACCCCCTTCCGGACACGGCTCAGGCGGCCGCCTCGGCCAGCAGGTCCAGCAGGGCCGCCCTGGCCCGCGCCACCCGGGACCGGACGGTGCCGACCGGACAGCCGCTCAACGCGGCCGCGTCCGCGTACGGCAGACCGAGCAACTGGGTGAGGACGAACGCCTCGCGCCGCTCGGCCGGCAGCAGCCCCAGCAACTCCGACAGAGCGACGCCGTCTTCAAAACCGGGCAGGTCGCGGGGCTGGGCGCGCTCGACCGCCGACTGCCAGTCCGGTACGTCGATCGGCCGGGGCCGGGCGGCCGCGTACCGGTAACTGTCGATCACCGCACGGCGGGCGATGGACAGCAGCCAGGACCGGGCGGAGGAACGCCCCTCGAAACGGTGCAGACTGCCCAGCGCCCGCAGGAACGTGTCCTGCGCCAGATCGTCGACCGCCTGCGGATCGGCGCACAGATGGGCGACGTAGCGCAGGACGTCGCGTTGCAGCGCGCGTACCAGTTGCTCGACCGCCCGTGCGTCACCGCCCCGGGCGGCCAGGGCCCAGGCGGTGACCGACTCGTCGGTCGATGTCGCTTTGTCGCTTCTGCCGTACGCGGTGGGCGGGGAGCCGGGCAGGGTGGAGGAGATCACCTGGTGTCCTTCTCGGATCGTCCGGGGCAGCGCGGGCAGCCCGCAGTGCCCCGGATCCGGACCTCGGCGCATGCGACGGCGCGGACGGTCCGGTGGGCGGGGAGACACGGCCGCGGCGCCTGCGCGCTCGCACGACCGTGGCCCGGGGCCACACAGGGGCGGCCCCGGGTTGCCGGCTGCCGTCAGGCGGCAGCGGTCCCCGCGGGCGGCCCCCGGGAGGTGATCGCGTGGACGAGAAGGAGAAGACGGGGCGCCCGGTCCGAGCGGGGACGGCCCACGCCGAGGCGCGGCCGGTCCGCCGGGGCGGGCAGGGCGAGCAGCAGCCGCAGGGGCGCCGCGAGCCGGCCGGCCACGGTCCGCAGGATGCGGAACACGGACTTCTCGCCGTACGCCAGCCAGAGCCCGCACAGCACGGCTGCCAGGAGATGGGCGACGAGCATGCCGTACGCGGACGAGCCACCGCCCATGAGGGGATCGCCATCCGGGAACTGCCCCACGCGATCCATATGACCCATATGACCCATGGAGTCCATGCGGCCCATGGACCACATGGACTCCATGGACCGCATGGAGCTCATGTCCATACGCCCCATGTCCATGTCCACGTGGCCCATGTGGTCCACGTGGTCCATGTTCATGGTGGCGGCCATGTCCGCGGACGTCGACCGGGCGAGGGCGAACGCCGAGTGCAGGGCCGTCTGAGCGGCGACGACAGCGGTCACGACCAGCGGCAGCCCACGCTCACGGCCCGTCAGACACCAGCCGACGGCACCGGTCACGATCACGGCGGTGGCCAGCACCCAGCCGGGCACGTACGTGCCCGACATCATGACGTGCCCCAGGGCGGCGAGCAGCACACAGACGACCGCGAACACCGCGGCCCGTACCGTGCGCGAACACCACCCCGCCGTCATGCCACCCCATCCTTGCACCCGGGTTCCAGGTCGTCAGAGGTGAGTACGGATTTTCCCGGCCAGGACTCGGGTCCGGCTCGACCGTTCTGCTCGGCCGGTCGGTCGGTCGGCCGGTCGGCCGGCCGTCGGCTCAGGCGGAAGGCTTCTCGTCGAAGCTCGCGAAGTAGGCGGCGACCATGTCCTCGTCGGCGTGCCCCTGGGCGGCGGCGCGCTCCAGGCGCTCCGCGCTCGCGGCGGCCACGTCGAGCCGGACACCGTGGCGCGCACCGGCCTCGACGATCAGCCGGGCGTCCTTCGCCGCGGTCGTCACCGCGAAGGACGCCGGGGACAACCGCCCCTCCAGCACGAGTTGGGCCTTGGCGCGCAGATAACCCATGTCGAGCGGGCCGCCCGCGATCAGGTCGAAGAAGCTCTGCGGGTCCACCTCCAGCCCCTCCGCCAGGGCCAGCACCTCGCCGGTCGCGGCGGTGGCCGCGATGACCCAGCTGTTGGCGACGAGCTTCAGCCTGCTGGCGCTGCCGGCCGCGCCGTCCTCACCGGTCCACACCGTACGGGAGCCCACGGCGTCGAACACCGGCGTCACCAGGTCCCGCGCCTCGGCCGGACCGGCGGCCAGCACGGTGAGCTGCCCGGCCTCCGCGGGCTGGCGGGTGCCCAGCACGGGGGCGTCGTAGAAGTGCAGGCCGTGCTCGCGGGCGAAGGCGGCCAGCTCGTCGATCGCCTCGACACCGGCGGTGGTGGCCTGTACCCAGGCGGTGCCGGGGCGCAGCGCGGACGCCGCCCGGCGCATCACGTCCAGGACCGCGGGACCGTCGTACAACATGGTCAGGACGACGTCGGTGCCCTGAACCGCCTCGGCGGGGTCACCGGCGACGTACGCGCCGTCGGCGGCCAGCGGTTCCGCCTTGTCCCGGCTGCGGTTCCAGACCCGGACGGCATGTCCGGCACGGGCCAGGTTGCGGGCCATCGCGGCCCCCATGATGCCGGTGCCCAGAACGCTCACGCTGCGCTGGTCAGTCATCTTCGTCGGTCTCCAGTTCCTGTTGCCGTGAGTGGCGCGGAGGTCGGTCCGGGTACCGGACCAGCCAAGCATGCGGCACGCCCAGCCGCTCCCCCGGCCCACCGCCCGCTTCGCCGTCCACGGCGGGCGGCCCGGGACACCGGCGGCGGGAACCTGGAATCGCACGACGTGCGCGTGGAGGTTCAGGGCCGCCCTTGAGATCCGAGGTGGCCCCGAGGCGTCCGGTCCGCACGGGCCGGAGGGCACGTCTCGTCGTTGTCGTGCGTCGGCGCGGTGGCCGAGTCGGGCAGGAGCAGACGGAAGGTGCAGCCCTCACCCGGGCGGTTGTCCAGTTCGAGACGTCCCCCGTGGGCGGCCGCGATGGCCGCGGCGATGGCGAGGCCGAGGCCGGAACCGGGTTCGGGCGCGGTCTCGGAGCCGGGTTCGGCGGGTTCGGCGTCTTCCTCGAGCCGGCCGGGCGGAGTTGCCCGGTAGAAGCGCTCGAAGACATGGGGAGCCTCGTCGGGATCGATGCCGAGACCGTTGTCGGCGACCTCGATGACGCACACGGGGGTACGGGGCGGCAGCGGCGGACCGCTGCCGAGGCTCTCCCCGGCAGAGGTGCGGGTTGCGCCGACCCGGACGCGGATGCCCGAGTCGGCGGGAGTGTGGGCGCAGGCGTTGGAGAGCAGGTTGCCCAGGACTTGGGCGAGCTGATGTGGGTCGCCGGGAGCTTCGACGATGTCGAGATCGTCGTCGAAGCCGCTGTCGACGTCGGCGCCGAGGCCGGTGCCGATACCGAGGCGGGTGCCGGTGTCGGTGGAATGGCTCGCGAGGGGTTCGAGGGTGATGGCGCGGCGCGGGTGGCGTATCGCGGTGGTGGCGATGGCGTCGGCCGCCAGGCACAGGAGGTCGACGGGTTCCCGGTGCGCCACGCGTGCGCCGCTGTCGCTGTCGGCGTCGCCGAGTTTGGCGAGGAGGAACAGGTCGTCGACGAGACGGCTCATCCGGTCGGCGTTGTGGGCGATCAGGGCGTGCGCCTCCTGCCGTCGCCGGTCCGCCATGCCGGGTTCGTCCAGAAGGAGCTCGGCGAAGCCCTGGATGGCGGTGAGCGGAGTGCGCAGTTCGTGGCCGGCGTCCGCGAGGAAGCGGCGCAGTTGCTGTTCGGAGGCCTCCCTGCGGTGGAGCGCGGTGCGCAGCCGGTCGAGCATGGTGTTGAGGGCCAGGCCCAGCCGTCCGACCTCGGTGTCCGGGTCGGTCACCGGGACGTTGAGTTCGAGTGCGCCGTCGGTGATGTGCTGGGCGGTGCGCTCGACGCGGGTGAGTGGGCGCAGCCCCAGACGGACGGCGCCGTTGCCCAGGACGACGACCCCGACGGCGACAGCGGCGCCGAGGCCCAGGCTGACCCACAGGAGTTTGGTGGTGGCGCCGTCCACGGTGTCCAGCGGCAGGGCGACGACGGCGCGCATGTGGTCGGCCCCGAGTAGACGATCACTCGCCAGCCCGATCCGTCGGCTCCGTCCTCGGACTCGACGGTGCTCGGCCGTCCGGCGGTCAGGTCGAGGTCGGCGGCACGTCGCGGCAGCCGGGGGCCCGAACCGTTGCCGCCGCCCAGGGAACTGCGCAGCAGGTTTCCGTCCCGGTCGTAGAAGAAGACGCGGTAGTCCGAGGGCAGTGCGTTGTCCGAGCTCGGCGGGGGCATCGCCCCCTGCTCGGCGAAGCCCAGATAGAAGCTGTCCGGCGGCCGGAAATGGGAGAGGCGGTTGTCGACCTGGTCGGTGAGCCAGCCGTGCAGCACGATGAGGCCCGCGAGCTGGCACAGCAGGACGGCGCTGGTGGCCAGAAGGCCGGCGATCAGGACGAGGCGGAAGCGCAGGGAGTGCGGGCGCGGGAGGCGGGGCCGCCTCATCGCGTCGCCGCGTTCGTCTCTTCGCGCGGCAGCCGCAGGCAGTAGCCGACGCCGCGCACGGTGTGGATCAGTGGCGGCCCATCGCAGTCGATCTTGCGGCGCAGGTTCTTGACATAGGTGTCGACGATGCGGGTGTCGCCGGAGAAGTCGTACTGCCAGACCTGCTGGAGGATCTCCGGTTTCTCCAGGACGCGTTCGGGCTGGGCCAGCAGGCAGGCCAGGAGCCGGAACTCGGTCGGCGACAGTTTCAGCGGACGGCTCCCGCGCCGCACTTCACGGGTGGTCTCGTCCAGGACGAGATCGCCGTAGCGCAGGGGTGGGCGGGCGCCGACCGCCGTGCTGGCGGGAGCGGAACTGCGGCGCAGGATGGCGCGGATGCGCAGCAGCACCTCCTGGACGTGGAAGGGCTTGGTGACGTAGTCGTCGCCGCCGGAGCTCAGGCCGATGATGCGGTCCTCGACACCGGTCCTCGCGGTGAGGAACAGCACCGGTGTGTAGACGCCCAGGGCACGCAGGTCGCGGGTGAGCTGGAAACCGTCGGTGTCGGGCAGCATGACGTCGAGGACGATCAGGTCGGGGCGGCGCCTGCCGGCCTCGAACATGGCCTCCTGCCCGTTGGACGCGCTCGCCACGGCGTACCGGGCCGCGGTGAGCGCGGAGGTGAGCAGCGTTCGGATGCTGGCGTCGTCCTCCACGACCAGGACGGTGTGCCCGGCGACAGGTGTACGCGAAGGGGTGTGCTGGTCGATCACGTTCGGATACCTCGGGGAACGGGCAGGAGGAGCCGTCGCGCGACGGATCCCGGTCGTGCGGCGCGATGGTAGACGGAGATCCTGTGCGCGAAAGGCATGCTTCATCCTCGATCGGGTGGATGACGACATCCCGGGCCATACCCTCGGAGCAGGGAAGGCCCGGGATGCCGGAGCTCTCAGCCGCCGACCTCCTTGTCCTTGGCCAGGGCCGCCGTGCGGTCGGTGACGGTCTTCTGGAGCTTGGTCACCGCGGTGTCCAGGTCCTTGGAGCCGGCGCCCGCGGCCCGGGCCTGCTCCGCGACCTCCTGGAGGTGCTTCGCCGCCGCGCCCGAGCCGTAGAACTTCTGGTACAGCTCGCGGTACGCCTTCTTGTACGTGGCGTCGAAGGCGTCGGAGTCGAGGAACCTGGTCTTCAGGACGTGCCCCATGAGGCCACCGCCCAGGCCACCCTTCGTGTCGCCGCCGCCTTGCTGCCCGGGGTCGCCGGCCGCCCCGCCGGGCATGCCCTGGGGCATCCCGGACGGCATGCCCTCAGGCATTCCCTGGGGCATCCCGCTCGGCATCGCGTCGGGCTGCTGCTGCGCACCCGACGGCGCTCCGGAGGGCGCGGCACCGCCCGCCGAGGGCTGCTGGGCGCCGCCCTGCCCGCCGCCGGGGTTTCCCGTGCCACCGGGCATCCCGCCGCCCATGCTGATCGAGTCGTCGGGCCCGGCGGTCGCGTCGCCGCTGAAGGTCA
Source organism: Streptomyces sp. NPDC001443 (assembly GCF_053597355.1). NCBI lineage: Bacteria > Bacillati > Actinomycetota > Actinomycetes > Kitasatosporales > Streptomycetaceae > Streptomyces > Streptomyces sp. NPDC001443. Next base: position 8,735 of record NZ_JBSFIA010000005.1, on the reverse strand, counting down.
GGTTGTAGTCCCAGCCCAGGACGGAGAACTTCTGGGTGTCCAGGTCGTACCGGAGCAGGTAGTTCTTGCCGGGCCCGGCCATGTCGTCGAAGTTCAGCAGCAGGTTCTGCGCCGCGAGATAGGTGGCGAGCGAGTCGACGTCCACGTACTTGTGAAGATCGCGGACGAACTCCTTGTCCGAGGCACCGTTGACCCACTTGATGAGTTTCATCACCGGTTCGAGGTCCTGGCTGCCCTTCTTGTCGAGCTGCTTGAAGGAACTCTCGTAATCGGTGGGGTCGTCGCCCTTGTACTCGAAGCTGCCGCTCGCCCTGGCCTTGTAGAGCACCCCGTTGCCGTCGGACACGTCGTCCGCGTAGTCGGTGTCGGGGGCCTCGACCATGAGGCGGGTGGCGGTCGGCCGGTCGTTCACCTTCAGCTCGGTGAAGGCGTACCGCTCGGCCTTCGTCCCGCTGTCCTCGGTGAGCGACAGCGACAGCGCCTCGTTGAGCGGGACCTGATCATTGCTGCCGGGACGCAGCGAGATCTCCCGCTCGCCCTGGTAGGCACGGCCCTCGACGAACTCGTCGATCTTGACGAGCCAGGGAAGTTCCTCGGGCTTCGCCGCGGACAGGTCGTACTGCACCATGCCGCCCGCGCCGCCCATACCACCCATGCCGCCCGCGCCACCGGGACCACCGCCCGCCGCCTGCTTCCCGTCGCCGCCCCGGCCTGCGGCTCCGTTGGCGGCGAAGTCCGGTACGCCCTGGGCGCCTTGGGGCAGGCCGCCCCCGCCACCACCGGGCGTACCCTTGCTGCCGCGCAGGGAGGACAGGGTGGAGTTGCCCTTGAGACGGATCCCGACGTCGTTGAGGTACACGCCGTCGACGACGAGGTCGGCCTCGATGTAGTCCTTGGTGCCGTCCTCCTTGAACTCCTTCATCATCTTGTCGAAGTCGGTCTGCTGATAAGTGAGTTGGACCGAGTGCGACACCGACGTGTCGTACAGGTCCACCGCCCCCCCGACGTTGTCCGTGATGGCGTCTGCCTCGGCGCGCGAGGACGACGTGACGTACGGGGAGATCCGCGCGTCGCCGAGGAAGGCGACGAGCGCGGCGAGTCCGACGCCCATCGCCGCGGCCGGCTTCCAGTGGTGGCGCAGGCGGACGGGCAGCCGGTCCCGCAGTCGCGGCTGCCGCGCCTTGAACTCGCCGCTCATCAGAGGTCCGTCGTGTCGTATCCGGTCAGAACCGTGACCCGCTGCCCCGAGGTGCGTTCCTGAAGGGCGCTGACCAGGTCACCGGGCTCGGCACCCTTCTTCAGCCGCACCGTGTAGAAGACCTCGCTCAGGGCGCCGCCGCGGATCGTCTCCGTGCTCACCAGCTCGAACTCACTGGTGTACTTGATCAGTACGTCACGGATCTGCGGCGTGTAGTCGTCCCCGGCCGGGACCTGGACCTTGACGACCTGACGCTGCACGTTCAGCGCGAACCAGTTGAACTTGAACATCACCAGGACGACGGCGCAGATCACCACGGCGCCGACCGCGGCCAGTGTGTAGAACCGGGCGCCGCAGGCCATGCCTATCGCCATGGCCAGGAAGATGAATCCGACGTCCCGGGTCTCCTTGACCGCGTTGCGGAAGCGGACCACGGACAGGGCTCCGACAAGTGAGAACGCGCGGGCCAGGTTGGATCCGACGACCAGCATGATCAGGGCGACGATCATGCCGACGACGACCAGGGTCTGCACGTACGACTGGCTGTAGGAGACGTTGCGGTGCGTGTACCGGTACACATGGCCGATCAATGTGGACAGGATGAACGACAGCAACATCGACGCCACGACGTCGGCCACGCTGAACGTGCCGCTGAGTTCCTGTAGATCGAAGTTCACTGTGCTCCTACTTTCAACGACGCATCGGACTGCGTCGGCCGCTGCTCGTGCGGCTGCTCTTCAGTGGGGGTGGGTGGCGGGTAGTCCGCCTCGTCGACATGGAAGACCGAACGCGGGGCCAGGCCGAACGCCTCGATGGACTGCGTGTACTTCGAGATCCGTACGAGGTCGAGGTTGCGCCGCGCGGCGAGGTCGGTGATCCAGTGGGGGGTGCGCTCGTTGACCTTGATCTCCATGACCGACAGGTGCGGCGGGATCGTGAACCGGTTCTCCGGCGTGGCGATGCCGAAGTGGAAGTCCCGGTCCCGGCCGCGGATCCGGCGATCGAAGGTGATGCGCAGGCCGGTGTCCGCGTGCCGCCCGACGAGTGCCTCTCGCTGGTAGCCGGTGACGGCCGTGGGGCGCAGGTCGAGCCGTACGACCAGGTCGAGGACCTCCTGGATGAAGGCGCTCTCCTTCACCGAGTGGTCCACCATCACCCGGTCGTCGCACAACTGCCGTGCGACGCCGTAGGGAAGGGTGATGCGGCGCTTCTGCGTGACCCGGTTGACCCGCTGCTTGATCTCCACGCACATCGGCGACTCGTCGGTGACGCCGTCGAGGTCGCCGTAGTGCCGTACGCGCAGCTTGCGGCGGAACTTCAGACCCTCGATCTTCTCCCAGTAGAACCGGAGCTGAGGAGAGTCGTAGTACAGGCTCCACACGCCGTATCCGCCGACCGGGCTGTACGGATCGCTGTCCATCCGCTCGGCCAACTCGTCGCGGATGTCGGCCGCTCGGTCGACCGGCACCAGATACTTCAGCTCGAACCGGTTGAACGCGTGCAGCCGACTGGCCACATGCAGCGGCTCCTCGCTCCCCTGCTCCCCTCCGGCCGCGGGGGCCTTGTCCTCCTGGCTCTCACGCGCCGCGGCAGCCCTCGACAGGAACACCATCCGCCTCCTTGCTCGTACGTTGCCGACCGACTGGCTTCGCACACGCAATCAACGGCGCATGAAGGACCCATGAGAATCGCGGGTTTATTTAAGGAGTCTTCCGAGAGTCCAGAAAGTGAACAGAAAGCGACCCAGGGGAGCGCGACGATCGCCCGCGGCTCCAGCGGAATCCGGTCCGCCGCCAACAGCGGCCGCAGCCGCCCGGCGGTGCGGCGTCACGCCGCACCGCCGTTACGTACCGTCACAAGCCCGGAGCGCCAGGCCGGCCGGGAGCGCGGCACGGTTGACAGCGAACTCTCCGGGCGCCGAACCCTCAGAGCGGGTCGGGGGCGGTGAACACCACGACGACGTTCTGTCCGCCGAAGCCGAAGGCGTTCGCCATCGCTGTACGCACGGGCACCCGCCGCGCGACGCCGGGCACGTGGTCCAGGTCGCACTCCGGGTCCGGGGAGTCCAGATTGATCGTGGGCGGCACGACGCCGTCACGGATGGCCAGCGCGCACACCATCGCGTTCAGCGTGCCGGCTCCACCGATCATGTGGCCGACGGTCGACTTCGGGCTGCTCACGGGGATCCGGTCCATCGCCGCGCCGAGCGCCGCGCGGAGCGCCTTGGTCTCGGTGCTGTCGTTGGCCTTGGTGGAGGTGCCGTGGGCACAGACGTAGTCGATGTCGTCCGGTGCGACCGCGGCCCGCTGGACTGCGGTCCTGATCGCGGCCGCGGCGTACTCACCCGTCGGGAGCGGGTGGCTGACGTGGAAGGCGTCACAGGTCAACGCGGCGCCGCTGACGGTGGCGTACGGGGTGACTCCGCGCCGGCGGGCGTGCTCGGCGGACTCCAGGACCATGATCACCGCCCCCTCGCTGAGCACGAACCCGTCCCTGTCCGCGTCGAACGGGCGGCTCGCCGCGGCAGGGTCGTCGTTGCGCCGGGACAGCGCGCCCATGGTGGACAGACCGTTCATGAACAACGGCGTGATCCCCGCCTCGGTACCGCCGCAGACGACCACGTCCGCCTCGCCGGAGAGGATCAGGCGCCGCGCGTCCATCAGGGAGTACAGGCCGCTCGCGCAGGCCAGCACATTGGCGTTGACAGGGCCGTGGACGCCGAGGTCGATCGCCACCTCGCAGCCGGGCATGTTCGCCAAGGAGTACGGCACGAAGTAGGCGCTCGGTTCCCGGTCGGCGACCAACTGCCGCGTGGCCGCCTCGATGGTGTCGAAGCCCGCGACCCCGGCGTTCACCACGACCGCCACCCGGTCCCGGTTGTCGTCGTCGATGCCCAGCTTCGCGTCGGCCACCGCCTCGCGCGCCGCCACGACGGCGAACGCGGTGAACCGGGAGATACGCCGGGTGCGCTTGGCGTCAAAATGGTCGGAAAGCCGGAAAGACTTCACTTCACCGGCGATCCGGGTGCTCATTCCGGTGGTATCGAAAGCGGTAACGGGTGCGATGCCGGACCGACCCGCCACTATCGCTTCCCAGCTGCTCTCCCGATCATTTCCGACCGGAGTCAGGGCCCCTATGCCTGTGATTACGACGTCATCAGTCATTGCACCGAGAATACTCAGCAGAGCCGATCCGGGCAATACCACCCGCCGGGCCCTCCACCGCGCACGCCCGGATCTGGACACCGGGATGGGCCGGTGCCAAAGTGGGGAAGCGTGCGGATCCCCGAGGACGAACGCGTCGCCATATTCGGAATGAACCTGCGCACATCCGAAGGAATAACGGATTCCGATTCCCGCCAACCTGCCCCCGGGAGCGACCGGAACCCTGACAGTCGGGCTGCTACGCAGCTCAGAGCAGCTTTCAGCAGTATCCGAGCGGGCGCAGCGACCCGTACAGGACACCCGCCCGACCCTCCCCTCCTCGACTCCGGACCCTTCGCCGCACCTCTCGTGACACATGCGTGGCCGACCTTTGAAACCTTCTCCAACTCAAGCGTTTTCCGGTAATTCCTCGAACGCTTTTCAAGTGCCCCTCAAGCGCTTATCGAGCGGCAATCAAGCTTTTGTCGAGCGGCGCTCAAGCTTTTATCAAGTACGACTGGAGACAGTATGCTGGGCATTCACGCGCCCAGCAATCATCCGATCCACGCCGCGCAGGACGCAGGTATCCTCACCGGCATCGGCCACATCCATCTTCACCCCCGGCTCGCTTTCCGCACAACCACAAGGAGAAACTCCATGTCCAATTCCACTGAGGTGACCGCGGAGGCCGTGCACGAGCTGCTCCGCACCGAGCTCGTCGACCTCGGCATACCGGAGGAGATCATCTCCGCGGAGACCACGATCGACACGCTGGAGATCGATTCGCTCGACATCGCCGACCTGATGGTCACGGTCAAGCAGAGGTACGGCGTGGACATCCGGCGCGCCGAACTGGCCGGTGTCACCATCGGCGGACTGGTGGACCGCGTCCTGGCCGACGCCTCCGCTCGTTGACGGCGGCCTTCGCCGACCGCGGGCACCTGGAGACGGGGAGACGGGAGCGATGACCGACGCGGACGGCCCGGTGGCCGTGGTGGCGGACACCGACGAGGTGCTGCGGCATCCGTCGGCGGGGACGCACCTGCTGAACGAGGGAGAGCGGGGGCGGCTCACGCGGTTCCACCGGGAGACGGCCCGTCGGGACTTCGTCGCCGCGCACGCTCTGGTCCGGCTCTGCGCGGGGTGGCTGCTGGGCGTCGCCCCGACCGAGGTGGCCTTCGCCCAGCGCTGCCCGACGTGCCGCGGGACCGACCACGGCCGGCCGCTGCTCGCCGACCGGCCGGACGTGCACCTGAGTCTCTCGCATGCCGACGGCGTGGTGGCCGCCGCCGCCGGTCACGTCCCGGTGGGCATCGACGTGGAGCGGCTCGTGCGTGGCCGCGGCACCGAGGTCAAGCGGCATGTGCTCACCGCCGCCGAGCTCGCCCTGGTGACCGCGCACGCGGACCCTGATCACGCCTTCCTGCGCCAGTGGGTCCGCAAGGAGGCGTTGATCAAGATAGGCAGGACGGACCTCGATTCGCTCGACGCCCTTGATCTCTCGGCGCTTCCGCTGGACGGGCGGGAGGACGGGTCACCACTGCGCTTCGAAGACCTCTACGTCACGGACTGGAACGACTCTCGCCGAGGTGCCCTGGCCTCGGTGGTGAGCGCCGAACCGGCTCGGCTGGCCACCGTGTCGAGGAGCGAGGCTTCGCGTCCGTCTCCACCGCCGGCAGCGGCGGCCACCCCTGCCACGACTCGCTGACGCCCGGCCGTCAGCCGCCCGGCCGGTCCTCCAGTCCGGTTCAAGGCCGAACCTGTCAACTGGGGTCAAGGCCACGGGCTCGCCTCCCACAGGGGCATCGCCGGCGTCCGCCGACCGGCTGCGCCCGCGCATGCGCCGGCGGGCGTCGACGAGGCGATGTCCGCGTCGTGCTCCACCGGGCCACGGCAGGTGGAGCTGCCGGACGAGGCGCTCGCCGACCGGTTCGCCCTGACCCTGTACAACCTTGGATTGGAGATTCGCATGTCGAGCAATTTCCCGGCCTTCGCCGAGTTGATCGCGCAGACCAAGCACTCCGCCGTCCACCTGGAGACGCGCGACATCTACACCCCGCAGGGGCCGGTCTTCGTGGACTGGCAGAAGGGCGTCCCGATCGAGTACGACCGGCACGGCGACTGGATCGACCTGGTGCAGGACGCGACGAAGCGCGGCATCGACTGGCGACGGGCGCGGATCGTGTCCGAGCCGGTCACCGACTTCATCCAGTACGAGTGGGAGACCACCACGATCGTCAACGTGCCCGCCGGCGAGAAGGTGCGCTGGCTGCCGAGGCAGCGCGCGTCGGACCTGCTGCTGCCGGGCAACGACTTCTGGGTGTTCGACGACACCCTGCTGCGCTTCACCAACTTCCACGGCGACGGCTCGTGGGGCCCGCACGAGTTCTCCGAGGACCCGAAGCTGATCCGGCGGTGCAAGGAGGCGTTCGAAGCCGTGTGGGAGCGCGCCGTCGACCACGCCGACTACACGCCGCCGCGCAAGGAGCAGGCCGCGGCCTGAGGCGACCAAGCCCGACGACCCCTCCCCCGTCACCGCGGGCATCGTCCGCGGGACGGGAGACGGGTCGTCCTCGTCGTAGGAGGAAAACATGACGGCACACCGACTGCTCCGCCTGGACAGCGCGGACAAGGCACGCGAGCGGCCACCAGGTGCGCGTAACGACATCCACTTCACCGAGGCGCAGATCCGGCCGATCGTGGAGGCGTTCAGTCCGCCGGGCGGCCGGGTGCTCGACCCGTTCTCCGGCTACGGCACCACCATCGTCGTCGCCGACCGGCTCGGCCGCGTCGGCACCGGGATCGAGTTGCAGGAACAGCGCGTCGCGTCCAGCAGCGCCCGGCTGCCGTCGGGTTCGCCGAGCCGGTTCCTCGCGGGCGACGTGCGCGACTGGGACCGGCTCGGGCTCGGCGAGTTCGACCTGTGTCTGACCAGCCCGCCGTACATGGCGCGGCACGACCACCCGGAGAACCCGCTCACCGCGTTCCGCACCATGGACGGCTCCTACGGACGCTACCTCGCCGAACTGGCGGACATCTTCGGCACCATCGGCAAGCATCTGCGTCCGGGCGGCCGGATCGGCGTCTGCGTCGGCAACTTCCGTGACTCCAGCGGCAAGGTCACCCCGCTGGCGTTCGACGTCGGGCACGCGCTGTCCGCGGTGCTCGAGTTCGAGGGCGAGATCTACTTCGAGTGGAGCACGCCGTCGGAGAGCCTCACCGGCGACTACTGTCTGCTGTTCTCCGCTCCTGACTCCTGATCCGGCCCCGACTCCCGATGCCGTTCAGACACCGATGATCTCGAACGGCATGGTCGGCACGTCGTGGAAGCGCTCGCCGAAGCGCGTGAGCTTGGCGGTGAGGTAGCCCGCGACGTCGGCCATCGGGTTGTCCGGCGGCAACGACGCCAGATAGCCGGCGTGCGCGGCCAGTGCCTCGATGCCGGCGTCCATGCCATCGGTGACGTCGACGGCGTGCCCGGACGCCGGGGAACCGCCCACCGCCACACAGCGCACTCCGGCCCACGGCTCGAAGCCCTCGTCGACGAGGTCGGGGAAGACCCAGGGGTTGCCGGCGTCGCTCGCCGCGTCGAGCAGCGCGACGCCCACGTTGCGGTGGTCCGGGGTGTTCCAGTCGCCGCTGCGCCACCGTTCGTGGAAGTTGATGGTGACCAGCACGTCGGGGCGGTACTTGCGGATCGAACGCGCGATGTCACGGCGCAGCGGCAGGCCGTACTCGATGACGCCGTCCGGGTGGCCGAGGAAGTCCACGTCCCGCACCCCGACCGCGGCCGCGGCCCGCACCTGTTCCGCGGCGCGCAGCGCACCGGTGGCGTCCGGGTCCATGGTGGCGATCCCGGCCTCGCCGCGGCTCACCACGGCATAGGCGACGAACTTGTCCTGCCCGGTCCACCTGGCGACGGCGCAGGCGGGCCCGTACTCCAGGTCGTCGGGATGCGCGACGACACACAGCGCGCGCTGCCAGTCCTCCGGCATCGGTTCGTACGGCTTGGTCATGTCGCCTCTCCAAGAATGCGCGTCGGCCGAGTCTTCACGGGGCAATTTCCGTCTTCACGGGGGCGGCCTCCGTCCTCACGGGGCCGTCTGCGCGGTGGATCGCAGGCATTCTTCGAAGAAGGCGCGTGCGCGCAGGCGGCAGGAGCGGGCGGCCGGGCCCGCAGTCACCCGTGGTCCCTCGTCGGTCGGCGGCGAACTGGGTCCGGACGGCCGGGACACCCGCACCGCAGGAGCCCCGGCACACGGAGAAGGTCAGGCGAGCTGACGGGCGAAGGTCGCCATATCGAAGTAGAGCGTCTCGTCGATCAGCACATCACCGTCGAAGTGGAAGAAGATCGCCACCGGAGCGTCCACGGTCTTGCCGCGATTGGGTATACC